>JBBAFY010000121.1:0-3002 GCA_041655135.1 Tissierellales bacterium | reverse complement strand
TGATCTGCTCTCGTTCTGAACGTTCATGGGGGACAAGCACAACCCAGGTATTGTCTTGGTCTTGAAGTGTCGTGGACTGCTCCATGAACGGAAAAGCCCTCTTGATGGTGTCCCGATCCAGTGGCTTTTCTGAGAAGAAATCGAAGTCAACTGAATTACGATGCCCCAGGCGAAGTGCAATTGCAGTGCCGTCGTATAGCGTGAACCCGAGATTTGGGGCATTCCTGAGTTCTGGCCATAGGCGCTTTTGGGCGGCAGGTAATGTGTCCATGCAAGGTTTGAACTTGCCCGTCATGCAAACCTCCGCACAGGCAGGACCGGTACTTGATCCACGCTCGACAGGCCAAGGCGATAGTGCCAATACGCCCAGGAGCGCTCGTTGAACTGCCCTGCTTCTGCGTGCATCAGGACGTGGCGAAGCACCTCGTCACCGACTATCCCGACAAGCATTTGAACATCAGAGTAGTCGCCGATGTTCATGACTTGGGCAATCACGCGCTCCGGCATGGCCACGGCTTCTTCTGGTGTTTTCCACCAGATGTATTTGCGGGCAAGCGGCTTCAACGACGCCTGACCGACCTGGATCATGACCTCACCTTTTGTGCGACAGCGGTGGATGACCAATATCGTGCGGCAAGCCAGCAGTGGTCAGGCGGCGCTTCAAGTCTTGGCTTTTGGGGGGGTTGCATGAAGTCAGTATAGAGTGTTCAGCCGTAGACCGACAATTACCCTCACGGGCTTGGTGTTTCCTGTCGGCGGGCTCCTTGTATGCCCTATCTTCGTAGGGTGGACGGCGTTTTTCGTCCACCACAGACGATATAAATGGCCAACGCCCCTTCCGGAGGAATCAACCGTCCATCGGTGGACGGAAAAGCGCCGTCCACCCTACGTAAAGGTTGGCATTTGGAGGTTGCCTGCAAGCGAACATCGTTGGTGGTCCTGAGCCGGGTTGTTGTCGCCTGCGGGGAGGCTTCTACAGCAGGAGTTGCCCAAAGGGCATCAGTCTTGTCGTTGATCCTAGGTTCTGTATTCCTTTGCAAGCTTGCCTTGCTTGTCCACAATGCCTGCACTCTTCAGTAGCTCCAATGATTTTTCCTTATCCGCAGCGATAGCCTTTGCTTTTTCCACCATAGCTGGGGTAAGCACGGTGTCGGCGGGCTTTTTGCCATTCTTCGAAATTGAACTGTGGGATGTCATAACAGCTTTACTCGGGGATAGCCTACGGGAAGTTTAGTATCCACCAGCTACTGTGTCGTCTAGGGGCAATACGGAGGGTGTCGCCTGCGGAGGTGTGTGTAGAAGCTTGCCTGCATTCTGCATCATGCCTCTTTGGATACTGGCCCCATGCCTTGTACCAAGAGCAATAACTCTCTCGTGATTTCAATCAGCTCCTTGAGTAGCTGGGGAGTTACTTCCAGATGGCCTTCGTATTCAGCGAGATTTCGTTGTTTGTGGCACTGATCCAAGACGCGCCATTTGTTGCTGGCTAGACCAACTGTTTGCTCAAGACATTGAAAAACCAGGTATCTGTTTTCTGACCGATAACCGTGTCAACGCATCGCAGCCAGCGCCAGGGCATGTGCTGCTCCATAAGCCAAAGAAAACCTGCTGTCATCAGAGAGTAACTCAAGAGCAGCATCTTGCAGTCTACGTTCAGCTGAGTTGACCATGCCCTCAAATTCGGCTTGATCGGGGGGCTCTACTTGAAGCTTGCCGACTCTGACCAGGTTATTCAGCTTCTCCGATTCCATTCTCATTGCCCTTTATCCATATTTTGGGTTGCTCCATCACTCGGGTGATGAATGCGTTGCTTCCTTTCCGGCGGTCGTTGAACTGGACCAGACTATATACTGTGGGGTTCACCGGCCGCCTCAAGATTTGTTCAGCATCGCTCAGCACGGCCATCAGGTCAGCATAAGCCAGTGTGTCGGTAATGACCATCAAGTCGATGTCGCTGTCCGCTTTGGCTTCGCCTTTAGCGATGGAGCCGTATACGAAAGCGAAGTCAATTTGCTCCGAGATCGGCATCAATGCCAAAGCCAGAACATCGGCCACGCCAACAGTTTTACGAACGATACTCTGCAAATCCTTGTAAATTGGACACTTAGGATTTGCTTGATAGTGGTGCTGATTGCCTCTGGCGGTGCATGTCACGATACCGGCTGCGTACATTCTGTCGAGCTCGCGCTTCACTGTTCCTTTGCCCATACCGGCCAATCTGACTAGCTCGTTTAGATAGAAGCTTTGATCCGGTTTGCTATACAGCAAACCCAGTAGCTTTTGCTGAGTTTTGGTAAATAGCGCATCACCAAGAGATAGCGGTTTCATTAACGACCTCAACCGTACCCAATCAAGGTACTTTCGGTCCTTTTTTGAGACCTGTCAATAAGGGCTATCGTATGTGGTTTGGTTCTCTTAGCAAGCGACCATCGTTGGGGGGTTGAGCCACGCTTTTAAGGCCTAACTGTCTGTAATCTGTGTTTGATGGTGTGGCGCCCACCGAAAGCTTTTTCTGCACGGCATATTTGACACTTTGATAGCGTTTCATACCTGATTTTTCAGGCCTGATGCTATATTGACGCGCATTGAATAGCACTACCCTGTTATCCAGCTCAGGGGGTGTATCCGCTGTGCTTTTGATACTTTTCAGGCTAAGAAAGAGGCTTTTGTGCGTCTTGCGCCATTTTTTCTCGGTGCCAAATAGCTCTTCCTCTCGCAGGGGCTCTCTGCTTTGCATCCAATAAACCTGGCTGAACTGATCGGCAATGAGGCCCAGTTCTTTAGTGATGAGGTTGTTGTAAATAAAGTCTTTAAGCTTCCAAAATTTGTCCAGTACGTTATATCGCCCCTCACCTTCGCTCAGGAATGAGGCCGCTGCTACACGTAGTGGATTCAAGGCTGTTGGGGTGCGCGAGAGGTAACGGTAGCTACGGATGATGCCTTCGATTGTGTCGATATTGATTGGGCTGCTGAACAAGTCTCCCCCGTTGTCGTCGGAGGCT
>JBBAFY010000120.1:0-3076 GCA_041655135.1 Tissierellales bacterium | reverse complement strand
CGGGCAAGCCGTCGATCTGCTCCACGTTGAAGACGGTGTAGGCCTTCATAAACGGGATGGTGCGCTCTTCCTCCGTGCCGTTGTCCTGCTCCTCTAGCTTGGTGATGGTGTTGGCATAGACAACCGAGTTGCCGCGCTCGCCCTTCCTGACGTGTGCACCCAGTTCCTTGGCTTGGCGGAAGGTCATCCAGTACGGGGAACAAAAGCCCGCCTCCATTGCCGCGCCCCACAGCATCAGGACGTTGATGCCGCTATAGGCCAGACCGTTATGCCGCAGGGGTTTGGTCACGCGCCCATCCATGTTGCCAGCGCTCCACGGCTTGAGCCATGTAAGTTCGTCCTGCTCCAGATCGGCGATGATCTTGTCTGTGACTTTCTGGTAAACATCTTGTTTCATCTTCATTTTCTCCTTTGTTTGGTTGCGCATGCAACCGAACTGCCCCTCTGGCGAAGAGAGGGGGGAGACCGTCACAGACCGCAGGCAGCGGTGGGGGATCACCCGTCCTGCACAAGAACCTACCGAAAGGAGGGGCGCGGAAGGATGGGGAGACCGCTGCCTGCGCCCGCAGGCCCAACTTGCTTGGGGCGAAGGACTTGGTCTTGACGGCGAAGGGGGGCGCAGACCCCGAAACAGGGAAGAGACCGTCAGCCTGTAAGGGCTGGCCGATGATCTTCATGCGCAAGGGATGGATGCCGCAAGGCCAAAACCGTGTAAGCGGGTTCGGTTCACGACAGCCCGACCCGTCAGGGGTGCGCACACTCAATCAGATTTATATCTTGCCTTCACCCTCGCCGCAGGTTCAAGCTGAGACAACGAGCAGTACACAGGTTTGGATCATGCAATGCTTGACCCATGGGCAACGGCTAATCTATTAATAATAATGAAAAAGAGAGAGCCATTTGCTGATTTCATACAATACAGAGCTGCTTCAGGCTATTTGCTTTCACGCTCCGACTGCTGTAGAATATTTGGGTGAGGAGGCAGCAATATCTTTGCATGCGCGGCATTCGGACATTCAGGCCGCAAGTAGCGTTCATGAGCTTCTTGTTGGCCGCGTCTCCATCGATGGAGATTTGTGTACTCTATACGTGCCGAATCTTCTCTCAATTCAAATGGTTCCAAACTATCCAGTTTTGGGAAATGGATCACAATATGACTGGTCAACGGTCGCACGTGTTAAGCTGATGGGGATCAACGATGTCAGGTAATGAAGCAATGGAGAAACCAGATTGGGCATCACCGCCTGGCCACACAATAATTTCTCTTATGGAAAAAAACGAACTGACGGTAGAGGAATTCGCTAGGCGAATTGGTCGCACAAACAGCGTTACACAGAAGTTACTTGATGGGGATCACGCAATCGACATCGAACTCGCGCGACAGCTAACAGGCGTTTTCGGAGCTTCTGAAAGTTTTTGGATGGCGCGAGAACACGACTATCGAGCAAGTATCGAGCCGCCGAAGAAAGTCAGTGTTAACAGTCTAGAGGACCTCATCGGTACGTTACCTTTGGCCGACATGAAGAAATTCGGCTGGATAGAGGGCGGCAGAACCAAGGAAGAAAAGATCGCCGAGAGTATGGAGTTTTTTGGCGTATCTACACTAGCGCAGTGGCAGGGTCGATATGAGAACGCGTTTAGTGGGGCTGCGTATAGACGATCCACCGCTTATGCTTCGTGCGAAATATCGACCACTACATGGCTGAGACAGGGCGAAATCGAAACCGAATGGGATGAAGTAGCTGAATGGTCACCTGAGCAATTGAAGCGAGAACTCGAAGGTTTTCGCAAGCTGACTTGGTGCAAGAGCCCCTCGTTGTTCCTACCAAAACTCAAAGAGGGCTTGGCTAGGGCTGGCGTAAAATTTGCCGTCGTTAGAGCTCCAAAAGGCTGTACAGCCAGCGGTGCCGTGAGAATACTGGCGGATGAAACACCCCATATGCAGCTGAGCTTCCGATACCTATCGAATGACCAGTTCTGGTTCTCACTATTCCACGAGATTGGGCATCTCCTCCTGCATTTTGACAAGATGCCAATACTTGAAAGCACCCATGCTGTAGAAAAAGAATATGAAGATGAAGCTAACGAGTTTGCTTCCGCAACCATCATTCCAATGATGCATCAAGAAGAGTTTCTCGCACTGTTCGCGTCAAAATCACTCATCTTGGCATTTGCAAAAAAGGTTGGCGTCGCCCCTGGCCTGATTGTAGGCCAACTCCAACACGCAAATATTATTCGCTACAATCAGATGCAACACCTTAAGCGGCGTTACAGTTGGGATAGTTAGCCATTAAAGTACACATACGTCTCTGGGCTTTTTTGCCAGTTGCAAAGCGAATCCTCAATGACTTGAGCGCTCACGCTTAAATGCGCCGCCAAATCGACGCAAGCGTCGTCTAACTGTGACGGAGCCAACGCATTTCCGAATAGAAGCTGCGCGCCCAATTTTGGGCCAGTAGCTTCTTTGATGTACCCCTTGTCTGGATAGATCGGCGCAATCTGCAAGTTACTAAGGTTACAGAGTAGATCAAATTTACCAAGCCGGCCTAGCCTAGAGACATTGTCTAGTTCGTTATAGAGGAACGCAAAAACCTCTTGCGGATTTTGCCCCGCAGTAGCCTGGGCGTTTCGTATGAGCGCTTGGTGTGAACCGTGGGCTTTGACCCAATCAATGTAAGTGGCTATTGCATGTCCTGTACCATTGGAGCCAGGCTTCAGTGTCTCGTACTTGCGATGATTGCCGAAGCGCCTGGAACGTCCTGCACCAGTCACATTCGGATAGTTGATTTGAAGCCAGCTGGACATTGCTTGAGGGTTCTGACTAGCCGAGTTCCAATCCCAAACACCTCCCTGTCCGAACTTGCCGTAAATGTCTTCCGCAAGGTTCCAACCGTCGCTCTTGTGCTTTCCGAAATGTGTGGCTAAGTAAACAAGCCAGTAAGCATCATCAATTCTACCTGACTTGTGCATCGCGGCAGCGCCAGCCAAAGGCTGAAAGCTCCCTGAATAGGGTGTTGATAGGCTGGCAGAGTTTGAGCGAATTGAAATCATGTGCAGATATTCAGTTCGGCGGATG
>JBBAFY010000119.1:0-3217 GCA_041655135.1 Tissierellales bacterium | reverse complement strand
AGTCGGCTCATACCATCAATCATTACGATTTCTGCAATGGTGGCCAGTTTCTGGTTGCTAGCCTTTGCCATGCGAACTATTCCTCTCGGGACAGCCTACCCAGTCTGGACGGGGATAGGAGCTGTAGGGGCCTTTCTTGTCGGAATTGTATTTTTGGCCGAACCGGTTAACGCAGCGAGAATCATTGCTGCGATCCTCATTGTTTCAGGGCTGGTTTTAATGAAGCTAGCCAGCCCCATCAGCCCTTAAATCCGTATACCCAAAAAAATAAGCACCGTCGCCGGTGCTTACATGCTATATCGGCTAGCTATCGATTGGTTCATGTACCAAGTTAGCGTATCGGTTGCTTAGACCTGACTGAAGCGAATCGATGGCGAAATTCCTCTGCGTAGCTTGAGATGCTTGATTTCCACTTGCTGTTATTGCCCACCTGCTCTCAAAACCCCTTACGTTTGTCTATCAAGGGCTGTACCGTCCGATGCACATGGGTACAATGCAGCCCTGCTATGTTCCATACCGTCCCTTGAGATACCCATTTGAAGCATGTCTGGATATAACCCTAAAAGCTGCAACGCGTTACAAAAGCCGTATTACACACCTGTTGAGGTCGCCATAAGGTGGTGCGGACTCATCAACGAAGAGCCCGAGATCCTAATGGTCGTTGCCCACAACAACATGAGGCCTGCGCCACATTATTTTCCTGAATGGCCGTGCCTAGAGATCAATATCAACAAAATTATTGAAGCTCTCCAAAACAACGAACTCCCTTTCGAAGGACGGAAGTCTATTTTTGATGGGAACGTCATTGCTGATGGCAAAGCAAAGATCATGCATGACGATTTGAAAGCTTGGTTCGAACAGGTTGCCGGGGTTAAGCCTGCTTTTCTTTTTGGTCCCACTGAAGGAGGGGAAATTGCATCTGAGCCTACAGCTAACCAGCCTTCTGAAAGCACTCGGTTGGGCAATGCCCCACCTGAAGTAAACGGGCGCCTCCAATCTAGCCAATACTGGCGGGAGCTTTCTAGCAAAGCGGAACGTGCCATTAAGGAATATCCTACTTGGAAAACAACTAACCCCAAAGTTCAGAAGTCTGGCAACCTCCACGACTGGCTTAAAACCACATGCGACTTTAATGAACGGGAAACGGAGATTGTCAAGAAGGTTCTTTCCGACGTCTACAAAGAACTCAAATAATTCAATGGCTTACTCTTTGTCATATGACAGAGAGTGTGACAAAGCCTATGACACAGCAGGATGTAGCCATCATTCAACAACGCCTAAGGAGGCGTATATATGGTTACAAACATCTTTCGGCTTCCCACCGTAAAACAGATGACTGGACGCTCTCGGAGCGCTGTCTACAAGGACATTGCTGCCGGTCTTTTCACCAAGCCGGTCTCGATTGGTGCCCGAGCTGTGGGGTGGCCTGCCAATGAGGTGGCTACGATCAATGCCGCACGCATCGCTGGCAAGAGCCCGGCAGAAATTCAAGAGCTGGTGAAAGCTTTGGAAGCTGCTCGCAAGGAGCTGGGTAAAGGAGGTCTCGCATGAATGCCAGGACATTATTCACCGAGGACCGCCCAATAACCGTCAAAACCGATAAAACCTGCAATGTGGACAACCAGGAATTCTTGTCCGCTATATTTGCCAAGCTCTCTGAGACCACCCTCCCCCTTGTTGTGACCTTTCCCGGAGAACCCAGCAAAGGCAACTGGTGTGGAAAGCCTTGGGTAATGAATGCCACGCACTTGCCAGATACCAACAACAACTACTTCTCACTATCTGCCTTCAAGGCAGACGAGCAAGGGAACTACCAACGGCGCAAGACCCTGTTTCAGGGCTGGTACTGTGTGATGCTGGACGACGTGGGTACCAAGGTTGCCCTGGAGAAGCTACAGCTTGAGCCCAGCTGGTTGCTGGAGACCTCCCCAGACAACTATCAAGCTGGCTACCTCTTCGACACACCTGTCACCGATGTGACGAAGGCAGATGAGCTCATGCAGGCGGTTATCGAGGCAGGCTTGTCTGATCCTGGTGCCGGAGGTCCCAGCACTCGTTTAGCCCGACTACCTGTAGCCTTCAATGGAAAACATGACCCTATTTTCCCTTGCCGCTTGGCCGTGTGGGAGCCGAACCGCCGCTATACCGTTGAGGACCTGATAGCTGGCTTTGGCCTACAATTGAACACCCCTCAAGTGGTGGCTGCTTCCACAGCCAGCTCGCCTATAGCCCTCGCCCGCCCGACAGCTTCGGCAAATGCCGTATGGCAACCCAAGCCCAGCTCCAACCCTATCATTGCGGCCCTGCAGGCACAGGAGCTGTACAAAAAGCCCTTGGGTGAAGGCAAGCATGACATCACCTGCCCTTGGGTCAATGAGCATACCAATGCCATTGATGATGGCTGTGCTTACTTTGAGCCCAGTGAAAACCACCCTGCAGGAGGGCTCAAGTGTCACCATGGACACTGCGCCGAGCGCTCCTTACTGGACCTTTTGGCATTCTTCCACATCGACTATCAGAGCGCCAAAATGCGTTCTCTTATCCGCATCATAGACGGCGAATTGCCCCGTGTTGTGGATGCTGCAGAGAGAGCTTTGGCGGACACCGGATGCTACTTTCAGCGGGGTGGGGCAATTGTCACCTTACAGACCGACCCACAGACCGATGAAGTCTACATCCAGACCATGAACAGCCGTAGCCTCTACCTAGCTTTGGCACAGGCTACTGATTGGCAACGTATGGACAATCGTAAAAAGACGTGGGTGAAAAAGGACCCTCCCCAAATGTCTGTCAACATTCTCCTTGATGCCGGGCACTATAAACATCTACCAACACTAACAGGCCTAGCCAGACAGCCCTACCTTAGGAAAGACGGGAGCCTGGTCTGCGTTCCTGGGTATGACGCGGCCAGCCAACTGTTTGGCGTCTTCAACCCCGGAGAGTTCGTGATTAGCGATAGCCCCTCCATTGAGGATGCCAAAAAGGCATTACTAATCCTTGAAGAACTACTGGCGGAGTTTGAGTTTGCGACGCCCTATGATCGCTCAGCAGCCTTGAGCGCCATCCTGACAGCGTGTATTCGACCAAGCTTGGCGGCAAGTCCACTATTCCATGTCAAGGCTCACTCTCCAGGGTCCGGCAAGAGCTATCTCTGTCAACTCATCACGGCTTTTGCTACTCCTGCTCCTGGGAGCCCCTTGGCTTTTCCAAGTGAAGA
>JBBAFY010000118.1:0-3431 GCA_041655135.1 Tissierellales bacterium | reverse complement strand
CCCCTTTATATATTTATTACTAAATTATCCCATGATTATAAGTGTTTATAACAAAGATTAATCATAAGATAACTTTGACATGTTTATGGTAATCTAATAATACAAGATTCGGCACTCAAAAATACAACTCTAAATTAGAAGTAAAAAAGCAATTGCCAGCGCCAATCCAATACTATACCCTAGAAGTGACTAAACTTTTGGGGAGGAGAGGAAGTGCTGACAATTACTCATATCAATTATATAAGAGATTTATATTACTCACAAGGAAAAAATTACACACAAATAATCGAAATGACAGGAAGGAATTACAGGACAGTTAAGAAATATATAGATAAAGAAGATTTTAATGAAAAGAAGCATAAGGCAAAAAGACCAAATACTACAGATGCTTTAAGACCAATAATTAGAGAATGGCTAGAAGAAGACAAGGCTAGACACCACAAGCAGAGGCACACTGCTAAAAGAATTTTTGATAGGTTAAAAGAAGAATATCCTAATTTATTACAAGTTGGAGAAAGAAGAATTAGAGATATTGTTAAAGAAGAAAGAAGGAAAACCTACAATGAAGATGAGGCCTTTCTTAAACTAGAACATCCTGGTGGAGAAGCTCAAGTGGATTTTGGAACCTTTGAAGCTTATGAAGATGGTGTATTAAAGAAATTTTATGAATTAATACTTTCATTTCCTAAGTCAAATGCAGGATTCGTTCAAGTAACAAGAAGCCAAACCAGAGAAGCTCTTTTAGAAGGCTTAAAGGAAATCTTTGCTTTCCTTGGCTATGTACCTCTAGTAATCTGGTTTGATCAAATGTCATCTGCTGCCTTAAGAAAAAGAGATAAAAATGGCCAGGTTCAAACAGCAGACTTTTTACTAAGATTTGCTAATCATTATGGTTTCCAGGTCAAATTTTGCAATCCAAACAGTGGACATGAAAAAGGCAATGTTGAAAACAAGGTTGGAACTATTAGAAGAAACTTCTTTGTACCAGAACCTAAGATAGATAATTTAGAAGCCTTCAACCAAGAATTATTAGAAAAATGTGAAAAGAAAAATCAAGAAAATCATTACCAAGAAAAAAGACCAATCAATGAAATTTTTGAAGAAGAAAAGAAATTAATGAAAAGCTTTAATAGGATTCCCTTTGATGCAGCAAGATATGAACTTAGAAAGGTAAACAAGTATGGTTTAGTTAGCTTTGAGGGATCTAACTACTCAGCTAATCCAAAGTATATAGGTCAAAATGTTACTTTAAGGATTATGGCCAATCATATCATAATCTGCTCCAAAGGCTTAGAAAAAAAGATATCTAAACACAGAAGATTCTTTGAGAAAGGACAGGAATCCATTAGACATATTGATTTCATAGATATGGTCAAGTTAAGGCCAAGGGCTTTGAAATACTCAGGAATTTACAGTCTGCTTCCAGAATCTTGGCAGAAATACCTGCAAATTCAAGACAAAGAAACCTTAAAAGAAGCTTTTAATCTTTTGAAGGAAATTTTATTAGAAGAAGATCTAGATTATGCAGACAAAGTCTTAAAAGAAAGTTTTAAGTATGAAAGACAAGATCCAGAAGCCCTAAGGATTAGCTACAAGCGTTTAAAAGAGAATTCAGATCTCTATCAAGGAAAGTTATCCTTAACAAAGGATTTGCCCTACCTAGACACAGATATTAATCAATACGATAGCTTCTTGGGAGGTTTTAAGATATGAAAGACCAAATACAAACCCTCCAGAAAAAGCTAAGACTATCCAGTAGTCTAATGGAAATCTATCCTGAGATTAAAGCAGATAATCATGAAGACTTTCTCTATCAACTGCTGACAGAACTAGATAAAGATAGGGAAGAAAAGCGGATAATCAGAAACTTAAACAATGCTGGTTTTCCCTTAATTAAATCACTAAAAAACTATGATCATTCGCAGATCACTTTTCCTGAAACATTGAATTTTAGGGAATTAGAAAGTTTAGAATTCATAGAAAGAAAAGAAAACTTAATCTTTTATGGCTCAGTTGGAACTGGGAAGACCCATCTTGCCATAGCCTTAGGAATCAAAGCAATTAATCAAGGGGAAAAGGCTGTCTTCTACAGACTACATGACCTAATTAATCTACTAGAAGAAGATAATGAAAAAAGAGTAGAAAGACTTAGGAAAAAGATTAAAGGAGCAGACCTTTTAATCTTAGATGAATGGGGATATCTTCCCCTTCATCAAGAAGGAGCAAGACTAGTATTTGATATTATTTCAGACTGCTATGAAAGAAAGAGCATAATCCTTACAACCAACATAGAATTTAGCAGATGGAAAGGCTTCCTTTTTGATGAGAAGCTAACAGCAGCAATTTTAGATAGATTAATCCATCATTCTCACATGCTGCTTTTTACAGGGAAAAGTTACAGAATGACACATTCGCTAATGAATTAAAGATTGGCGCTGGAATTGTACTTTAGACTGCCAAAAGTTGTATTATGCTATTGCCAAACACATTAGATGTTTATAATTTGTTTCCGACAACAGAAAGCAACCATAATAAAATCCATGCAATGTATAAGGAGGACAAAGAAGGTACCCAAAGATTGTTACTGGATATGCTTGATAGATATAGGAGGGAATATAGCATACCCCCCTCCCTTTAAGAGTTTAATTAGTTTCACAGAACACCGATTGGCTAATAGAGAGCATACGAAATTCCCTTTTTAAATATTTTGAAAATCAAAACTAGGAGGTGAGAAGGAATGGCAAGACCAAAAGAACCTATAGATTTAATATTGGCCAAGGGTAGAAAAAATCTGACTAAAAAAGAAATAAAAGAAAGAAGAGAATCAGAAATTAAAGCACCTAGTAATAAGGTAGAACCACCTTCTTACTTGACAGATAAACTCAAAAGTGAGTTTATAAAGATAGCTGATGAATTGATAAAAATTGGCATAATGAGTAATTTAGACAATGAGGCTTTAGCAAGGTTTGTCACATCTGAATATAATTATCAAAAGGTTACGAAATCACTATTAAAGATGGGGGTAGGAAACAAGGCTTATTATGATACTGTCCTACTACAAGAAAAGTTATTTAAAATGACAAGGCAAGCTGCCCAAGACTTAGGACTTACAATTTCTAGTAGAGCAAAACTAACAGTACCTAAAAAAGAAGAAAAAAAGACAGATCCAGTTAAGGCAAAGTTTGGTGATATTTAAATGGGATAAAAAAGAGACTGACAAGATACAGTGAACATATATTAGAAGACAAGATAATAGCAAATAAAAAACATAAGCAGGCTTGTGAAAGGTTTATAAACAATATAAGAAAAGAAGGGACCAAGAAGTTTCCTTATATTTGGCAAGAAGAAGAAGCACAAAAGATAGTGGATTGGTTTAGTTTTCTGAGGCACAGCAAGGGGACATTAGCTGGACAACCTATTAGAATAGATGG
>JBBAFY010000117.1:0-3911 GCA_041655135.1 Tissierellales bacterium | reverse complement strand
AATACCTGGTGCCTTTGCTGGAGGGGCGCATTCGTTCCTCCTATTGTATGACTGAGCCTGCGGTGGCCTCATCCGATGCCACGAATGTCGAAACCCGTATTGAGCGCGACGGGGATGACTACATTATCAATGGCCGCAAGTGGTGGATAACCAATGCCTATCACCCCAATACCGCCATTTATATCGTCATGGGCAAAACCAATCCGGATGCGCCGCGCCATCTGCAACAATCCCAAATTCTTGTTGAGCCTGAAACACCGGGCATCACACTGGTGCGAGCCTTGCCGGTATTTGGCTATCTCGATGAACCCAAGGGCCACGCTGAAATTATTTTTGATAATGTGAGGGTGCCGGCAAAAAATCTGATTCTCGGTGAAGGGCGCGGCTTCGAAATTTCCCAGGGGCGGTTAGGTCCAGGCAGAATTCATCACTGCATGCGCATTGTCGGTCACGCTGAACGCTTGCTGGAACAGATCTGTCGTCGCCTGGTATCCCGTGTTGCCTTTGGCAAGCCGCTGGCAGAGGAATCCGTGTGGCAAGAACGCATCGCCAGAGCACGCACGGACATCAATATGTGCAGGCAACTCACCTATCGTACAGCGCACCTGATGGATACGGTGGGCAATAAAGAGGCACGCAGCGAGATCTCTCAAATCAAGGTCGCCGCCACAAGAATGGGCCAGATGGTCGCCGATATGGCGATCCAGGCTTACGGCGCTGCGGGTTTGTGTGATGACGAAGGATTGGGTTCAGCATTTGCACGCATGAGATCCCTGAGTATTGGTGATGGGCCGGATGAAGTGCACAACCGCACTATTGCCCGTCTCGAACTACAAAAATATCGGAAGTAAAGGGAGTGAAAAATGGATAAGTTTTTTGACTTCACCGGAAAAGTGGTTCTGATCACTGGCGGCGGCAGAGGCCTGGGTTTAGCCATGACATTGGCCTTCGCAGAGCGTGGCGCCGATGTCATTATTGCCAGCCGAAAGCTGGATAGCTGTGAAGAGGCCGCGGACGCAGTACGGCGTATGGGCCGGAAAGCCCTGGCGGTGGCTTGCCATGCCGGTCGCTGGAACGAAATCGACAACCTAGTGGAGCAGTCTTACGACACCTTTGGCAAAATCGATATTCTGATCAATAACGCAGGTATGTCACCCGTCTCACCATCGTCTGTGGAGACCACTGAAGCTCTGATCGATAGTGTCTTCAACCTCAACTTCAAAGGCCCTTTTCGTCTTTCTGCTCAGGTAGGGAGTCGCATGGTGGCGGAGGGAGTGGAGGGCAGTATCATCAATATCAGCAGCTACGGGTCTTTACGTCCTCAGCCTGAATATGCGCCTTATGCCGGTGCGAAAGCTGCCCTCAACGCCCTGACCACTGCACACGCAATCGAGTTCGCGCCCAAGGTAAGGGTTAACGGCATTCTCCCTGGCAGCTTTCGGACCGATATTGCCAAGCATTGGCCGGCGGATAAGGAGTCGAAGACCGATGCGGTATTGCGCCGTTTTGGCGAATCAGACGAAATCGTATCCACAGCTTTATATCTTGCTAGCCCCGCTTCCAGCTTTACCACCGGCACCTTGATAAGGGTCGATGGAGGTCGGCCTTGAAATAAATGCGAAGCATATAAGTTCAATCATCCGTAGATAACTTGCGATCTTAGCGAGAAATATTTTAAAAAATCAAGTTAAACGAAAGTAATAACTACAGAGGATAGATAAATATGAATACTAAAATATCGTTAGTCGCAGCAGCGCTTGCCGCAACAGGAATTGGTTTTCAAGCTAATGCCCAGGTACTTGAGGAGATCATTGTCACCTCTCAAAAGCGCGCACAAAACATGCAAGATGTGCCAATTGCCATTAGCACTATGTCAGGCGACGAACTCACCAGAACCGGGCTCGACAGCCAACGTTCGCTGGCACAAACCACTCCCAACGTAGTGGTGAATGCCAATTCGTATTATGTTGCTCCCTATATTCGGGGCGTGGGAACTCAGTATGCCAACCCGGGGCTTGAGCCCTCCGTCGCTACCTATTTCAACGACCTGTACATGTCTCGATCCTCCTCAGGCATGATGAGCTACTTCGACATCGAAAGAGTGGAAGTGCTGAAAGGGCCCCAAGGCACGCTCTACGGCCGTAATACTACAGGCGGTGCCATTCGCGTTATCACCAAGGACCCCACCCCCGAATTTCAAGCTGGGGTAGCTTTGGATATTGGTAATTACGAGAAAAGAAAGTACGACTTCTATGTCTCTGGTCCCCTTGCCGAGAATTTGATGGGACGTCTATCCGGTAGCCATGAAGAGCGTGATGGCTATGTGAAGAATATCGTTGGTGGACCGGATATGAATAATCGGAGAATGGGGATGATCCACGGTAAATTACTGTGGGAGCCATCCGAGCGGTTGTCGGTCAAGTTTGATTTTGACTGGACCGACAAGGATGACCGAGAAGGTCCTGCCAACGTGGGATTGTTTAACGATCTTCCGGGCCAGGTGGGTTTGGCCTTCGGTGGCGTGGGTTCAGGTGGCCACTACGAAACCGCTGCCGACTATGTGGGTGGGCAACATTTAGAAGTCGGTGGTTCGCAGCTGCGTATTGACTATGATTTTGATGCCTTTACTTTCAGCTCTATAACTGGTTATCGCTATAACCGATACGCCGGGGGGGCAGATCTGGATGCTACCAGTGCACCACTTCTACACGGCTTTGCATTTCGTCCAGGTGAGCAAACCGAAGACTACAGCCAGGAGTTTCAGTTGGTTTCCAGTAATGAGGGAAGGATTGACTGGCTGGCGGGCATCTTCATCTTGAAGGAAGAAGCCGAACCTAGGATAGGTCTTATGGGAGCGTCTATCGAGGCGGACTTAGGCTTTCCGGGAGCATATATTGCTGGTAAAGGAAACATCGACATTGAGAGCTTTGCGCCTTATGCCGAGGTCTCCTACCAGTTAACCGACACGCTCGAAGTGATGGCGGGGGCTCGCTACACACGGGAGAAAAAGAAGGCTGACAACACCTTCTTCATCACCACCATAGACTCAGCGAATGGGATTGACAGACCATATATGATGGTAGCTCCTACAACTGCAGATGATTTTAAATTCAGTAAGACGACACCTAAAGTAATGCTGACCTGGCGCCCCCACGATAGTACGATGTTTTATGTCTCCTATTCCGAGGGGGTAAAGAGTGGTGGCTTCAATATGCCTCACGTCGCGACAACTATGCCTGCCGAAGTTGATAACGAAACAATCAAAGCTTGGGAGTTGGGTTGGAAAACTGAATTCGATCGTCTTCGTTTCAACGGTGCTATCTTCCATTACGACCTTAAAGATCTTCAGCTTCAGGTTACTGATATAGCTGCTGGTATAACTTCTGTACAGAATGCAGGTAAGGCTGAAGTGGACGGGATCGAATTTGATGTCAATTACGCCTTCACGGATAATTTAGTCATCAGTGCCGGAGCTGGCTATCAAAAATCTGAGTTTGGTGATATTCCCAATGGTCAACTCAACCCTCTCTGTGCTGCAGTGTATGACGGTGGCCCCGATGTTCCCAACGGCTGCGTACCTCATCCGCTATTTCCGGCGGGGCTGGGGGTCGCGACCGTAACTGGACAGCTCAGAGGTAATGAGCTGCCCCACTCGCCAGAACTGACGGGTTATCTTCAGGCTAATTATTTTATGCCCCTCGGTGATGACATGGGTGACTTAATGTTCACCGGCCTCGCCAGCTACTCAGATGCGTATTACTATACCGCTGATAACTTGTATAAGGAGCCATCTAAAACTCTGGTAAATGCCAGCGTTACCTGGACATCTAGCAATGGTATGTATGTCGTATCAGCCTACGCCACCAACCTGACCGATAAGAAATATAATACTCATAAAGCACCTTTATCAG
>JBBAFY010000116.1:0-4223 GCA_041655135.1 Tissierellales bacterium | reverse complement strand
TTGGAAGCCTTGTTGTGTGATCACGGCTTCTGTTTCTACCTGAAGATCTGGCTCGGAAACATTTTCCATCTGCCTTTGATACAGGCCCACTTCCCAGTCGACAACACTATTCAAGTAGTGTGTTATATCTTCATTGCCAGTCGTTGGCAAAAGGGTGACAATATTCTTCAGAAGGGTTGTAAGTTGAGTTGTAGCCCGGCTGATCTTTATCCTTGACATCTCTTCTGAGACGGAGGCGGGGATGTAGTCAGCGTCATGGAAAATATCAGTGCTGTCACCCGATATATAATTCAGTCCTTGCATAAGCAGTTGTCTGCCTTTGTTATACCTGGTGATATAAAAATTATGATCCTCAAGTAGCATTAGTTCGTTCACCAGAATGTCTGCGGCTTCCAGCAAAGCTTTTCTCTGTGAAGGTTCTTCCGAGGAAATTGCTTGCTTCATAGTGTTACGGATGCAGTGGAGGATCTGCATTTTCTGAGACATGTTCACGCTTCCCGTTGTGACTCTATTTTCATATGAAGTATCTGTGTTGCTAATGTTTTTTAACTATAATCCATCACTGTCCATGCTGAATTTCATTTTGACTAACGCCTTGTATCTAACGCTTAGGCAAGACAAATAACCTGCCAGGACTTTTGCCGCAGCTGCACTCGCTTAACGGAAATTTATATACCCTATGCTAGCAGATGGTTGGTTAGGGAAGAGCTGGAGTCTTAAGGAAGTGTTGACACGATGAAGGGAGTTGTAATTTTTGTTTTTAGAAGGATTTCTCTGTGAAGGATAAAATAGACTGTAGTCTTGAGGGCCCATAGTTTTTATAAAAGCCCTGTTCTCGACAATATACAAACGTCTGAAAGATCTTTGAAGGATGAAAGCATGCGCCGATTAAACCAGATTTAGGTTCTGAAGCCATGGAACTCTATCTGGACACCATGCTACCCGGATGGGTTGTTGGTTTATGGATTGCCAGTACGAAATTGGTTCTCGGCAAACAGTAGAGCTAGGTCTTCTTTGGGATAGAGGGCATACTCGCCTGCTCTACAGGTGGGAGGGAGCCCAATGTTCTGTAGTAAGCCGACTCGGTATTCAAGCATCTTCACTGCCGTACCGGCGCTGTCAAAGATCGGGGCGTCATGTTGCGGTACCTTGACGATTTCTGCTGCGCGAACGCAAACTGACAAGCCGGTGCTGCCAAGAATAATGGAGTGAGCGCCTTCGTCGATGGCTTTTTTGCAAGTATGCATGACTCGCTCGCGGATAATGTCTGGATTATTAAAGGCTGTAAAGAAATCATCCAGTGGGCCGTCAAGATAGTAGAGCTTGGTAAAGCGCTCGCGCAGGCCATATTTACTGATAAGGCGCTCTTCTCCCTCTCCTAGACGCCTATCGGGCAATGTAACAATGGCGAATTTTGGTCCAGCCATACAGGCTGCAAGCGCCATGCTCTCAACAGATGCTACCACGGGAATACTGAGGAGAGCTCGGATTTCATCAATGGCTGGGTCTGAGGCGCAAGCTACCATGGCACCGTCGCAACCTTCCTGCTCGGCCTCATACATCTTCTCCAGTAAAACCTTGTTGTTTAAAAACATGGGGAAGGCCGTAAAAAGGTAGCTGTCAATATGTTCGTTCCGATTTCGGTCAGCCCATTTCATGACGATCTCAGTATCTCTGTTAGCTGCGCCTTTAATGACGCGCTCCAGTAAAGGCTTATAGCCCCACTGCTCGGCAAGGGCTTCTGACATTGGGCTGACAACTGCGAGTTTCATTAGTTTCTCTCTTTATAAAGTGAGCGATAGGATTAATAGGTGGGTTCAATGACATCCATAAAAACCATCAATGGTTGGGGGTTATAATATTCACACCACCAGTGAATCTGGCCATCTTTGATGCGGAATATCCAGCAGTAAGTGTTAGCGTAGCTGCGCCCATCGATGTGCTGACCTTCGGAGTCACAAGTGGCAACCCAGCGTTCGGGGTCTTCTGTGGCGAGGATTTCTATATTGAGAAATCGAAAAAGCTGCATGGCAGACCGTGCGCCGGCAAATCTGGCTGCAACTTCATCAATACCTTCAAAGTGAGTAGGCTGGCCTGGAGGGGAGTAGGGGGTATCAACACTGATTTGTGGTGATAACAGTTTGACTAAAGCCTCAGTATCGCCAGCTTCACCAAGATTTTCGAGAAACTGGGACACAATGTGCCGGGCACTTGAGACTGGTGTTTGCATACTAATGTGCCTCTTTTCCTTAACAAGCAACGGGGTAGGGCCTATTCAGATTACTGTTTCTTCAGCGGTTTGAATTGAGTGCGGGTATAGTCTACTCATCTGACTTGCGGTGGCAGCTGATGTTTTCTGGTAGAGCTTTCACTGTAATCTCAGCCGCTGACCTGTGCGGCATCAACCCACTTTTCAAGATCCTGTCGGGCTGCTGTGGTCATGGCACCCAGTAATAAAAAGCCTGCGCCTGTGACCAAACTGCGGCGCAATGTTGCCAGGTCGCATTTTTTCTCAACCCATTTCAGGGCAATGGATGTAATGAGTGACTGGAGGTGTCCGGAAAGTAACTCGATATCGGTGCTGTCCCGGAGTTGGCCTTGTTGCTTGATGTGCCGTAATCCCTTGCAGAAGCTTTCATCCATTATTCTGTGGAGATTGGTCGCTGCAGGAGTGTCAGCACAATAATGGGCGAGGGTTACTTCCCTGGCATAATCGGGGTTTTTCAGAGCGTGTGCCCAGAAAACATCACAGATCCCGAGGAAGAAATAGGGGTAATCGGTAAAAGTCGATGCGGTGGAGAGCATAGTGTCGAGATATTCACAAAGCGCTGCCTTCAATAGTTGATCGCGATCACCAATAAGATTGTAGACCGTTTGTCTGGATACAGCGCATTTATCGGCGAGCCTGCGGATATTGAATGAGCTGTATCCTTCTTGTTCAATCAATACGCGAGCCTGGCCGAGAATTTCAGCACGTTGTAGTCTCTGCCTTTGCCACAGTGATTCAACGGTAGCGGAGGTTTGGTCTTTGATGCTGCTGTGGGCCTGCAGGGAGTCTATCCCAGGAAGACGCGTATGGAGATGTGTGGCAGGGATGAGCTGGGGCCCAGCAAGCATATTAGTATACGTTGATAACTGCACGGGAAGCTCCTCTACATTTTATCTCTTTATCATCAGCCTGTTAATTTTTGTACCCCATGCTTTGTTAAAAGTAGCAGGCTGGTCAGTTTTACGCATAGTACAAAGGCTTGCAAGCAAAGCTACTGAAGCCAAGCTTTTTTAAGAGCAGTTGGCCCCCAGGTGGGGGGCAGCGGATGGCAAGAAGTATGCCTCCTTGAGACTTTCATGAGCAGAAGGCGTAATTGCTCATTTAGCTACCTCATCGCTTGCTGATACAAGGGAGATCATCGAATGGATCAAAATATAAGTCAACGATAACAATCTGAAATGCTGGACAGTGCAGATGACAACGTCAAATCTCTGCGTCGTGAAGAGGTGTATTGAGGGGATGCCAGCAGGCGAGAGCGAAGATGCCCACAAAAAAGAAGCCAGTGGGGGTTTACCCACTGGCTTCTTTCCTGAACTACAGCTTTATGCCATGACAGCCTGAGCCGCAGGGCATAAACCAACTGTTACACAGATTGCCTGGTGCCTTTTTCGGCTGAGGTTTCAATCGCTTGCAGCAAGCGATGTCGCACAACAGCCTCATCAAAAGTCGGACACAGCTGCGTGCCTTCGGTCAGGTCGCTGTAGACCCGCTGGTAGGCTTCAGCCACGTTCTGGGCAACCATGCTCTCCAGTGCTGGGGTGTTCTGGTATTCGGCCGGAATCTCCAGCACTTGTAGTGCCTGGTCTTCACCGCGCGCACCCTTCAGGGTGAGAGGGAACATTTGGGCGTGGCCGGCATCGCCACTGATCTGCAGGTCACCCTCGGTGCCGTTGATTTCCCACAACATATTGGTGCCCCGAGAAGCGCCTCCACGGTAATGGATGGAGGCGACGGCGCCGTTTGCCAGTAGGCCGCTGACGACAACCTGGTCTTCAGTGGTCATGGGCATTTCCTTTCCTTCCGGCACCAGGGTAAAGCTTTTGCGGCGGTTGGCCATAAGAGCATCCACTTGGGTGAATTCTCCCAGGCAATGGCACAAGGCGTCGACAGTATGGCCAAAGGGAATGGTGAGCAGGGTGGCGCCGTTGGTGCGGTCGGCGGTGTAGGCGTTGGG
>JBBAFY010000115.1:0-4793 GCA_041655135.1 Tissierellales bacterium | reverse complement strand
CCCTACACTGTCAAGGGTTGTAGAAGAGCATAATTGGGAAGGGGAGAAGGGAAGAGTCAATAATGCCTTAGAAAAATATGTTTCAGGTGGAGATAACAAAGAAGCATATTTATGTGGAAATCCTCCAATGATAGATACAGTAGTTTCAGTTTTGCAGAAAATCGGAATACCAGAAGACCTAATATTCTTCGATAAGTTTTAGATAGTCGACTTGTTCTCATAGTAATAATATAATAAAAGGACGACTTTTTCTATTTGACCAAATGCAGGTAGAAAGAGCCGTCTTTTTTATTTCATTAGTAATAATATACATAATTCAATAAAATCACAACCTCTCATTTCAAATATTTGATTTTTATATGTAAAATGTTTATAATATAAATGGTAACATATAGTTACAAGGACTATTCTTAGGAGGAATTTTATGAACAACGATAAACCAAATGTATTACCTATTAATATAGAAGAAGAAATGAGAACCTCGTATTTAGATTATGCAATGAGTGTCATAGTTAGTAGAGCCCTTCCTGATGTTCGTGACGGATTAAAACCAGTACATAGAAGAATTCTTTTTTCTATGAATGACCTTGCAAATACACCAGATAAACCACATAAGAAGTCTGCTCGTATTGTAGGGGAAGTACTGGGTAAGTACCATCCACATGGAGATTCAGCTGTTTATAATGCAATGGTAAGACTTGCTCAAGATTTTTCAACTAGATATATGTTAGTTGATGGTCATGGAAACTTTGGTTCTGTAGATGGTGATGGGGCTGCACATATGCGTTACACAGAGGCTAGAATGTCAAAAATGGCCATGGAAATGCTTAGAGATTTAGGCAAGAATACAGTGGATTTTAGGCCTAACTTTGATGAAACATTAAATGAACCAGTAGTACTACCAAGTAAATTTCCAAATCTATTAGTTAACGGCTCATCAGGAATAGCAGTAGGTATGGCAACTTCAATTCCTCCGCATAATTTAGCAGAAGTTATTGATGGTGCAATAATGATGATAGATGAACCAGAGATTCAGGTAGATGACCTTTTAGATTGTATTAAAGGACCTGATTTTCCTACAGGTGCCATAATAATGGGGAAAGAAGGATTAAAATCAGCCTATAGGACAGGAAGAGGAAAGGCTGTTGTTCGAGCTAAAGCTGATTTTGAACAGAATAGTAAAGGAAGAACTTCAATAATTATTACTGAGATTCCATACCAAGTAAATAAAGCTAGGCTAATAGAAAAAATTGCAGAGCTTGTTAGAGAAAAAAGACTTGAAGGTATTTCGGATCTAAGAGATGAATCAGACAGAACTGGTATGAGAATTGTAATTGAAATAAAAAGAGATGCAAATCCAAATGTAGTTTTAAATAACTTGTATAAGTATACTCAACTTCAAGATACATTTAGTATTATAATGATAGCAATTGTAAATGGTGAACCAAAACTACTAAACCTTAAACAAATGCTAAGACATTATTTGGATCACCAAAAAGAAATAATAGTAAGAAGAACACAATACGATTTAAATAAAGCTGAAGAAAGGGCACATATATTAGAGGGTTTAAAAATAGCATTAGATAATATAGATGCTGTAATTGCTCTTATCAGAGGTTCAAAAACTGTAGCAGAAGCTAAAGAAGGTCTAATCAATAATTTCACCTTATCTGAAAAACAGGCCCAGGCAATACTAGACATGCGTCTTCAAAGGCTTACAGGATTGGAAAGAGATAAGATTGAAGAAGAGTATGAAGCGCTCATAATAGAAATTAATAGATTAAGAGAGATATTAGCCAATGAAAGACTGATATATCAAATAGTTAAAGAAGAGCTTATAGAAGTTAAAGAAAGTTATAAAGATGAGAGAAGAACAGAAATAAGACCTTCATCTGAAGAAATAGATATTGAAGATATGATACAGGAAGAAGATGTAGTTATTACATTAACACGTTTTGGTTATGTTAAGAGAATGCCAGAGGATACTTATAAGTCTCAAAAAAGAGGTGGAAAGGGAGTAACAGGACTCACTACCAGAGAAGAAGATTTTATCGAACATCTTTTTGTAACCTCGACACATGATAAATTATTATTCTTCACAAATCAGGGTAGAGTATATAGTTTAAAAGCATATGAAATACCTGAGGCTAAGAGACAGGCAAAGGGTACAGCTATTATTAATCTTCTCCAACTAAATCAAGGGGAAAACATTTCAGCTGTAATTCCTATAAAAGACTTTACTCCAGAGGATTTTCTTGTTTTAGTAACTCAAAAGGGTATTATTAAAAAGACTAAGCTAGATCAGTTCGAAAACATAAGAAAAAGTGGCTTAATAGCTATTAGCTTAAGAGAAGAAGATGAGCTTATAAGTGTAAGAAGCACTGATGGAACAAATGATTTGATATTAGTAACATCAAGTGGCAAGGCAATAAAATTTAATGAAAAAGATGTAAGAGATATGGGTAGAACCGCTATGGGAGTAAAGGGCATAAATTTAAATAAAGGCGATAAAATAGTGGGAATGGGCACAGTGGAAGATGGTAAAGACCTACTTGTTATAAGTGAAGGAGGTTATGGTAAGAGAACCTCTCTTGAGGATTATAGAGTACAAACAAGGGGAGGAAAAGGTGTAAAAACCTATAGTGTAAAAAAGAAAACTGGAGAATTAATCAGTGCTAAGATAGTAGAAGAAGATGATGAGATTATGATTATAAGTCTTTCAGGAGTTATAATCAGGCTTAAGGTATCTGATATTCCTCAAATGGGTAGAGCTACTCAAGGTGTAACCTTAATGAGATTTGGCAAAGACAATAAGGTAGTATCTGTTGCTACAGTAGTAGCAGAGGAAGAATTAGAATAGCGTACTTTCTGTACGCTTTCTTTTTCTATATAAGTTTACAAGAGCTTCAATATATTATAAAATTATATTATATTTGTAATTAAAAAGGAGGGCTAATCCATAATGGAAATTAATAAGGTGTTTAATGAAAAAGTAGAATCATGGGTGATAGATATTATTGGAGAACTAGATATTTATACATCACCTAAATTCAAGGAAGTACTCATTGAAGCATTAGAAGAGAAAATGGGGAACATAATAATAAACGGAAGAGATCTGTCCTACATAGATAGTACAGGATTAGGAGTATTAATTAGTGTTTTGAAAAAAGTGAAAGAAAGTGACAAAACCATAACTATTGAAAGTATCAAGCCAAATATCAAAAAATTATTTGATTTAACAAGTTTAGATAAAGTGTTTGTTATAAAGGAGTGATTGATTGAGATGGTAGATAAAATTGAGAGTAAATTTGATAGTATAAAGCTCAGCGTTCCCAATAAGGCGGAGTTTGTAAGTGTAATTAGACTAACTACTTCTGCTATTGCTAGCAGAATGGGATTTGATATTGAAGAAATAGAAGATATAAAGGTTGCCATAGCAGAAGCAAGCACTAACACATTAGAGCATGGATTAGATAATGAAGAGAAAAACTTTGATATTGACTTTGATATGTACCCAAACAAGTTAGCAATAACAGTAAAGGACACAGGAAAAGGCTTTAATCTAGATAATGTAAAGGATTTAAAGATTGAAGAATTAGGAGAAGGTAAATTAGGAATATTTATAATTAATTCTCTTATGGATGAAGTTGAAATAGTTGATGATATAGAAAGTGGTACAGAAATAAGAATGATTAAGTATATAAAGGATGATATTATATGACAGATGATTTAACAAAACTTACTAGTAAGGAATTGTTTAAAATATATAGTGAAAATAAAGATTATCATATAAGAGAAGAGCTTATAAAAAGACACCTTTATATAGCTGAAATACTATCAAAAAAATATGTAAATAGGGGAATAGATTATGATGATATCTATCAGGTGGCTTGCGTAGGGCTTATTTATGCTGTAGATAGATATGACATATCAAAGGGATATGAGTTTTCCAGCTTTGCTACTCCTACAATAATAGGAGAGATAAAGAAGCATTTTCGTGACAAGGGCTGGGCAATAAGAGTACCTAGAAGAATACAAGAGCTTTCCAAGAAAATAAATGTATCAAAAAACACATTGATTCAAACATTGCAACGAACTCCTACAGTTGCTGAGCTAGCAGAATATTTACAATGTACATCTGAGGATATACTTGAAGCTATGGAAGCTAGTAAGGTATATACCCCTCATTCATTAGACGTTGCATTTGATTCAAATGGGGAAGATAAGGATATCAATCTAGCAGAACTAATAGGAGAAGATGACAAATATTTTATGACAATAGAAAATAATGATTTCTTAAAAAAGAACATAGAAAAGCTAAATGATATGGAGAAGAAAATACTCTATGATAGATATTTTAATAAGAAAACTCAATTCCAAATAGCTAATGAATTAAATATATCTCAGATGACTGTATCTAGAATGGAGAAAAAAATCATAGAAAAATTTCAAAAAGAGCTGAAAAAGAGTTATAATTAAATAGGATGGCATGGTAAAAAGTAACACTTGAAACAGTAGTGGTAAAATGATATAGTGAATATTGTCGTCACTTTATTATGTTATAGGATTTTTAAATTCAAAAAGCACTTGACGACTTATAGAAAAAGTGATAAAGTAATAAAAGTCAGCAGTAATATTGGTCTTTGAAAATTGAACAGTGAGAAGAAAAAAACACAGACATCCAAAATGAAAATTTTAGATGCGCTTAAAACAAGTCAACGTCATAACTGTTGACAGGAAACAAAAACTTTTATATGAGAGTTTGATCCTGGCTCAGGATGAACGCTGGCGGC
>JBBAFY010000114.1:0-4877 GCA_041655135.1 Tissierellales bacterium | reverse complement strand
AAAAAGGAGTATTTATTAGGATGATTTTAGGAGAAGAAAAGAACAATAGAAGGAAACTTAACAAGATAAATCCAGAAGATACAATGGTTAGCCTATTTATCATTCTATTTTACATATCATCAATAAAAACTTATAGACTATTAGCTGTAACTGGGATATTAGTTATTATTTACTCTCTTATAGTTTGTGAGGATAAATTTTTTATTCGATTAAT
This sequence comes from Tissierellales bacterium, assembly GCA_041655135.1. Classification (GTDB taxonomy): domain Bacteria; phylum Bacillota; class Clostridia; order Tissierellales; family Proteiniboraceae; genus Proteiniborus. Next base: position 4,663 of record JBBAFY010000114.1, on the reverse strand, counting down.
CAAACCGGTGTTACCCTTTGTTCTACTTATGATCCTGCCAATAATTATACGATTTATTCTATATAGAAGCATAGAGGATATTGATTTTACAATTATTATTGTATGGAAAGTTTTAATCTCCTCTATATTGCTAGGTACAGTAGTTTCTAAGCATTCAGCCTTATGTCTAGTAGATGGGATTTTAAACATTGGTTTACCACAGGTATTTAACAGAATACTAGCTCTTACCTTTAGATACTTTCATATGATTGATGAGGATATAAAGAAAGGTAATAAAGCATTAATCAGTAGAGGAATTAATGAAAGGCAAGGCTTTTCTTCCCTTAGTATTTTTGGGGAATGGATTGGAGGCTTTTTTCTTAAAAGCAGCAATCATAGCGATATGGTTTTCAATGCTATGAAGTCTAGAGGATTTCAAGGAGAGGCAAGAAATAAGAAGTTTAATAACAAGGGATTAATTCTTAAATCTTCTATGTTAGCCCTCTTCTTATTAGCAATTTTAGTTATTGATAGGACGGTGTAAAATGGCAGTAAAAATTGAAAATTTAAGTTTCTTGTATCCAAACTCCCGAAGGGGCCTAGAGGATGTTAATTTAAATATAAAAGCTGGTAGAAAAACAGCAATATTAGGTGTAAATGGTAGCGGCAAATCAACCTTACTCTATCACCTAAATGGTATTAGCCTAGCTCAGGCAGGCTCAGTGGAAGTATTAAATATGAATGTAGAAAAGAAGAATTTGGGAGAAATTAGAAGGCAAGTAGGCTTTTTATTTGATTATCCTGACCACCAGCTATTTTCTACAACAGTATATAAAGATATAAAATTTGGTCTTGATAACTATAAATATCCAGAGGAGGAAAAGAAGGCTCTTATAAGAAAAGTTGCTGAGGACTTAAAGATAGATGATTTACTGGAGTACCCACCCTATCAATTAAGTCTAGGTCAGAAGAAAAAGGTGGCAATAGCAGGCTTGATTGTTTTAGAGCCTAGTATTATCCTTTGTGATGAACCATTTTCTGGACTGGATGGCTATACATTAATTTACTTTAAAGAATTACTAGATTATTGGGTAGGACGAGGAAAGACAGTGATTTTTTCAACTCACGATGTGGATTTAACCTATGAGTGGGCAGATGATGTAGTTATTTTAAAATATGGTAAGGTAATAAAAACAGGCACTACATCAGAAATTTTGACTAATGAAGAAATTTATAAAGAGGCAGACCTAGTAAAGCCAATGCTTTATGATATGTTTGCAGACAAGAAAGAAAAACCAAGAAGTATAGAAGAAGCAAAGAAGTATTTATCTAACCATGATTTAAAGCATAATTCTTTGATTATAACTATATTGTACAAGGAGGAAAAAAATGAATTAAAAGCTGGAAAATACTTATTCCATTTTGGTGCAAGTCCTGATGAGACTATGGATGTAGGATTTATTAGAATGGGAGCTAATGTTACCGATTTAGATCACCATGCATCTCATCTAATGGTAACAGATAAGGAAACCATAAAACAAGAGAGTGAATTTGAAGCCAAACCAGACTATGCATATACTTTTGAAATGAATGAAGATCATGGTCATATTAATTTTACAATTGCATAAGATGGAACCTATGCAATAGTGACAGAACATTTCCCAAGTGAAAGTAATATGCAAATTTTCGATGAAAATCAAGTAGAGATATTACCTATAAGGGAGCATGAAGGAGAAGGTCATAGTCATTAATATTGTCTAAAGAATATATGAAGAGGTGAAGACATACATTTAGCTGATGGGGTTTTAAGTACCCCAGTAATTATAGCCACATTTGGAGCGTCAATAGGTGCTTTAGCAATTGCTGCTAAAGGTATAGAAGAGGAAGAAATTCCTAAAATTAGCTTGATGAGTGCTACTTTTTTTGCAGCATCTTTAATCTCTATACCAGTACCACCTACCTCAGTACATCCCTTACTATGTGGATTAATAGGAATTATACTTGGAAAGAGGACAGCATTGGCATTTTTTCCAGCACTTTTATTGCAGGCACTATTATTCAAACATGGTGGGATAACTTCATTAGGTGCGGATACAATTATGCTATTTATACCAGTCTATATATCCTATTTATTGTATAATAAACTACCTATTAAAAAACCTCTAATTAGAGCAGGACTCGTAGGAGTTGTATCAGTAATCATGACTGTAATTATATTGATTATTTTATTAGCTTTAACGGATCAAAGATTTGCTCAAGGTGATTTTTCAGTTGTTAAAATTGCCATAGTTGGTCATCTACCAATTTTAATAGGAGAGTCAATTATTACTGGATTTGCAGTGCAATTTATAGAAAAAAACAAGCCTAATTGGATAAAATAGAAAGGTTGATAATATGAAATCTGTAATGAATAAAGGAATATTATTTTTGTTGATTTGTTTAGTTCTGCTACCATCTGCAGTATATGCCCATGGTATGTTATTAGAACTAGAAGATCCAGGAGTGTTAAGAGCTGAATATGATGATGGTGGTGGCTTTTCACCTAGGACTGAAGTCACTATATATGATGAAAATGGTAATGAATTAGATAAGGGTTTAGTTGACGAGGAAGGGAGATTCCATTTTGAAAAAAGCTTAGATCTACATAGGGCAGTTGCTGAAGACGGTATGGGACATAGAGCTGAATATAAAAAAGGGAGTTGAAACAAAGACTATCCCAAAAGTTCCAGTAGTTATTGGAGTTTTCGCAGTGGTAGGTGTTATTTTTGCAATTCAAAATAAAAAAGTGAAACAAAAGTAATTTTAAATAAATAATTATACTTATTAAAGTGTAGGGGGAAATGATGAATAATATTAAAGAAGTAAGTAAATTCAACAGATTACTAATAGCAGGTACAGGTAGTGGATGTGGCAAGACAACCATGGTTTGTGCTGTGATGAAAGGCTTATTGAATCAAGGCTTACTGGTTAATTCATTTAAAGCCGGGCCAGACTATATAGATCCAATGTTTCATTCTAGGATAACAGGAACCAAGTCGAGAAATCTTGATATGTTTTTATGTGGAGAAAATGTAGTGAAACAGCTATTTGTAAAAAATAGCAAGGATTGTGATATATCAGTTGTAGAAGGAGTCATGGGTTTTTATGACGGACTGGGAATGGGGGATATAGAATATTCATCAAATGATTTATCAAATAGGACAGATACTCCAGTGGTTTTAGTAGTAAATGCTAAAGGGATGGGTACATCGGTGTTAGCTTTAATCAAAGGATTTTTAGAATTTAAGGATAATCTTATAAAAGGCGTTCTACTTAATGGAGTTAGTCCTATGATGTATCCAAGGTATAAGGAAATAATAGAAAATAACCTTGATATAAAAGTCTTTGGATTTATGCCAAATTTACCTGAGGCAGCAATTGAAAGTAGACACCTTGGATTAGTAACGGCTGATGAAATAGAAGATTTGCGGGACAAGATAGATATATTAGGTGAACATGCAGCTAAATATATTGATTTAGATGCCCTTATGGATATTGCTTCATCTGCTCCTGAAATGGAATACGAAAAGGTCAAGATAGAAAAAATAGCAAGTGTAAGGATAGCCATAGCAAAGGATAATGCTTTTTGCTTTTACTATGAGGATAATCTAGATTTATTAAGAAAGTTGGGCGCAGAATTGATACCATTTTCACCATTGGATGATAAGAGTTTACCAGAGAATATTGATGGGATCATTATTGGTGGTGGTTATCCTGAGTTATACACTGATAAGTTATCTAATAATACTTCTATGCTAATAAATATTAGAGAGGCCTATAAGAGCAAAACACCTATCTATGCAGAAAGTGGCGGTTTTATGTACTTAGGTTCAACCATAGAAGGGAAATCTATGGTCAATATTCTAAGCAATAATAGTCAACTTACTAACAGACTACAAAACTTTGGATATATCAAATTAATTGCCAATAAGGATAATTTACTATGTAAAAAAGGTGATTCAATCAATGCCCATGAGTTTCACTACACAAAAAGTGATTTTGATGGAGATGACTTTACTGCAATAAAAAAATTAACAGAGAAAGAGAGATTTTGTATAGATGCAAAGGATAATTTGTTTGCTGGATATCCACATTTACATCTATGGGGCAATATTGATTTTGCCAAAGGATTTATTCAAAAGTGTGCTTCAAGCAGAGCATAAAGCTTATTAAGATAATTTTATATGATTTAACCCAAGGAGGAAAATATGTCTAGTATTATGATTCAAGGTACTACTTCATCAGCAGGAAAAAGTCTTATGTGTACTGGGCTTTGTAGAATATTTAAAGAAGACGGATATAAGGTATATCCTTTTAAGTCCCAAAACATGAGCTCTAAATTTTATATAACAGAAGAAGGGAAAAAAATATCAGTGGCACAAGCTTTACAAGCCAGGGCAGCAGGACTTAAACCAAGTCATCATATGAATCCTATACTACTCATACCAAACTCAGATAGTGGTTCTATGGTAGTTGTAAATGGGGAAGAAAGAGAAAATATGGCTGCAAGGGATTATTTTAAATTTAGACCAACTCTAAAGGAAATGATAAAGGAAAAATATAGTGAAATTGAAACAAATAACGATATTGTGGTTATCGAAGGGGCAGGTAGCCCAGCTGAAATTAACTTAAAAAAGAATGATAT
>JBBAFY010000113.1:0-5478 GCA_041655135.1 Tissierellales bacterium | reverse complement strand
TATATCCCTAGCTATAATTCTCCCTTTATCTCCCATTATTTGAGCAATGTGAGTAGTTTTTCCTCCTGGTGCACTACATACGTCTATGACAAAGCTTTCTGGTTTTGGTCCCATAATCTGTGCTACTAGCATAGAACTTTCATCTTGTATTTGAAATAGTCCATTTTTAAATTCGTCTGTGTTTGTAATTCTAATAGGATTTTCTATGATTATACAATCAAATCCATAATTCCCTTCGCTTACAATAAATTTCTTATTCCCTAATCTATACATTAAATCCTGTTTAGAAATTTTCAAGGTATTTACTCTTATATTTAATTTAGGTCTAGCATTATTAGCAATACATAATTCTTCAGTAAAATCAAAACCATATTCGCTTAACCATTTCTCTATCATCCATTTTGGATGAGAATATTTTACAGATAAATATTCAATGGAATTGGTATCTTTATTAGGCAGTTTTAAACTGTTCTTATTTCTTGATACATTTCTCAATACAGCATTCACAAAACCTATGGAACCTTTATGCCCATATTTTTTTGCTAGTTTTACAGATTCGTTTACAGCAGCACTATGAGGTATTTTATCCATAAAAATTATTTGATAGACCCCCATTCTCAATATCTCTTTAATTATTGGTGCAATTTTTTTTAGTTTTATTTTAGAAAATTGCATAATAACCCAATCTATTAGAAGTTTATTTTCAATAACTCCATAAACTATTTCCCTTATTAAAGATTCATCTTGACCACTCATACTTTCTCCAACATTTCTACCTATGGAAATGTTAGAATAAGCTTTTTCTTCATTAACTTCACTTAAAATCTTTATCACAACTTCTCTTGGATTTTTCTCCATTGCTTCACCTCATAATCTATGTAAAATGAAAAAACAAGGGGTTACATAACCCCCTCGAATGCTCTATTTTAATAAAGTTCCTACTTCAAATTCATTTCCTCTTAAAAAGTCTGATACCGACATACTCTTTTTACCTGGAAACTGTACTTGCTTTATCACAACACAATTATCTAAAGCTCTTACATAAATTCCTTCATCTCCTACTTTAACTACTTTCCCAGGTTCTTCATTAATACATTTATCTACTATATCTACCTCTATTATTTTCATATTAGTATCTTTATATATTGTATAAGCTCCAGGCCATGGTTGAGTACCCCTAACTAAGTTCTGAATATTAATAGCACTTTCACTCCAATTAATTTTCCCAAGCTCTTTAGACATCATAGGCGCATAAGTAGCCTCCTGATGATTCTGTGGAATTCTGGATATAGTTCCTGTTTGCAAGTCATTAATGGTCTCTATAAGTAGCTCTGCTCCTAGTTTCATAAGTCTATCATGTAATTCTCCTGCTGTTTCAAAGTCAAATATTTCAATTTCCTTTTTTAGTATCATATCTCCAGAGTCTAGTCCTTTTTCCATAACCATAGTTGTTACACCTGTAGTATTTTCACCATTTATTATTACCCAATTTATAGGCGCAGCTCCTCTATATCTAGGTAGTATGGAAGCATGTACATTTATACATCCAAAACTAGGAATACTTAATATTTCTTCTTTAAGAATTTGCCCATATGCTACTACTACTATTATATCTGGATTTTCATTCTTAATAATATTTATGCTTTCTATAGAGTTAATATTGTCAGGTTGGTATACATTTAATCCTAATTGTATAGCTTTTTCTTTGACTGGCGTATACAATACTTTTTTCCCTCTTCCTTTAGCCTTATCAGCTTGTGAAATTACAAGGGATATACTATGTCCACTATTATATATAGCTTCAAGTGTTGGAACAGAAAAATCTGGAGTTCCCATAAATATAACCTTCATTCTAACACTCCTATTCTTCGTCAGAACTAATTAGCATATCAATATACAATATTCCATTTAGGTGATCTATTTCATGGCAAAGTGCTCTTGCTAATAGCTCTTCTCCTATTATTAGATTTTTATTACCCTCTACATCTAAATACTCTACCTTCACTTTTTCCGGCCTACTAACCTTTCCATTTCTTCCTGGAATACTTAAACAGCCCTCTAAGTCAATGTTTTCTCCTTCTGTATTAATAATCTTAGGATTAATTAGTACTATTGGTCCTTCACCAATATCTATTACTACTACCTTTTTTAGAACACCTACTTGTGGAGCTGCGAGACCAACTCCTTCTTCTTTATACATAGTATCAAGCATATCCTGTACTAAAATTTTTATTCTTTCATCAATTACATCTATGTCCCTAGACTTTTTTCTCAAAATTGGGTCATCTTCATATCTTAACTGTCTTATTGCCATTTCACTACCTCCTAAATAATAGAAACTGGATTAAAGTCTATACTTAAATTAATATTCTTATAATTATTTTTCTCTATACTACTCTTATTTACCCTATCTAATGCTTTAGTTATCATAGTAACATCTGTCTTCTTAGCTTTTATTATAATTTGGCGTCTGTATTTATTCTTAATTCTATAAATAGGAGCCTCCATTGGACCTATGATTGCATCACTTAATTCCATACAATTAGTTGCTTGAAAAATTTCTTTCTTAATATCTTTTATAATTGAATTAGACACATTATATGTTTCCTTTTCATTTTCTCCTGATATAAGGATATTTATAATTTCTGTATATGGAGGATAAGAAAATTCTTTTCTTATCATTATTTCTTTATTATAAAACTGGATATAGTCGTGTGATTTAGCCGTTAATATACTATAATGATCAGGCTCGTAAGTCTGAAGAATTACCTTACCCTCATATTTTCCTCTCCCTGCCCTACCTCCTACCTGTGTTAATAGCTGAAAAGTTCTTTCTGAAGCCTTAAAATCAGGTATATTCAATGTAAGGTCTGCTGCAACTATTCCAACTAGTGTTACATTAGGAAAATCTAACCCTTTAGTAATCATTTGCGTTCCAATAAGTATATCTATATCACCATTCTTCATTCTTCTGAAAATTCTTTCGTGGCTTCCTTTTGCTGTAGTTGTATCTAAATCCATTCTAGAGGTTCTAGCGCTAGGAAATAATCTGTTAACCTCCTCTTCTACTCTCTGGGTACCAGTTCCAAAGTATTTTATATACTTACTATTGCAGCTAGGACATAAAGTTGGTGGCTTTAAAGTATAACCACAATAGTGACATTTAAGTACATTTTGCGACATATGGTAGGTTAAAGAAATATCACATTCTTTACATTTTACAACATACCCACATTTTCTACAAGAAATAAAGGTAGAAAATCCCCTTCTATTTAAAAATAATATGGTTTGTTTATTATCTTTAAGATTTTCTGCAATTGAATTAAAAAGGGAATTACTGAACATAGATTTATTGCCATCATCTAATTCCTTTTTCATATCTATTACTTCAATTCTAGGCATGTCTTTATTATTTACTCTTTTAGGTAATTCAAGCAATTTGTAATCTCCTTGTTTAGCTTTATAATAGCTTTCTATTGAAGGTGTAGCTGAGCCAAGAACTAGAGTTGCTCCCTCTATTTCGCATCTTTTTTCTCCTATCTCAATTGCACTATATTTAGGATTCATACTAGATTTATAGCTTGCCTCATGCTCTTCATCAATAATGATAAATGCGAGATTATCAAATGGAGCAAAAATTGCCGATCTTGCACCTACAACAATTTGCACTTCACCTTCTTTTATCTTTCTCCATTCATCATATCTTTCACCCTGTGATAATCTACTATGTAAAACTGCCACATTATCCTTAAACCTTCCTGCAAATCTCTCAACAGTTTGTGGTGTTAAAGATATTTCAGGAACTAGTACAATTGCCTGTTTTCCTTCTTCAAGTATTCTTTCGATTAATTGTAAATAAACTTCTGTCTTTCCACTTCCTGTTACTCCATGGAGGAGATATCTATTGTATCCGTTTTCAAGGTAGTCATTATATATTTTTTTAATGCAGTCTTCTTGATCTGTTGTCAATCTAACTTTATTAAAAGGGTCAATTTCTTTAGTTATTGCATCACGCTTTACTTCAACATCAACTAACCTTATATAGCCCTTTTCTTCTAAAGATTTTATTGAGCTTAACCCGCAATTAATTTCCAACATCAAGTCTTTTAACCTTATAATTTCAATATTCTTTATATGATTTATTATCTCAACTTGTTTATTAGCATTCTTAGCTATTGTGCCAAGTATTTTCTCAATATCTCCAGCACTAAAACATGTTTCAACAAATCTTTCGTATTTTTTATTTATTTCAGAGTATATTTTTTTAGTGACCTGTATAATTTCATTTTTTTCTAATGAATCTATACTTGATTGAACATTTGATATTCCAGTTGCTATCTTAATTTTTTGAAGCTCGGATTCGCCATGTTCTCTTAAATAATTTATTATTTTCAATTGATTTTTGGAATTTAATTTTTTAATTATATCTTCTTTATTAGCTAATAGACATATAAAACTAAACACTTTATTTGTCGTCCCTGAAGGCATCATTGTTTTTAAGATATCAGAATACTGGGCTAAGTATTTATCCCTCATCCAATAACTCAGTTCTATTAGTGGTTCTGATAAAACAGGTTCATCATTTAAAATATCCTTGATAGATTTCAATCTATTATAATGTAAGTCTGTATCATTCATTATATTGACAATAATTCCTTCAATTAACTTATTACCTTTTCCAAAAGGAACTATTAATTTCTTCCCAACCTTAATATCCTTTTTAAACTCTTCAGGTACACTATAGGTATAAAATCTATCAGTATTAGAGCTAGTGTTATCTACAACTACTTCTACAAAGACTTTCTCAGCCATAAAACCCAACCTTTCAAATTAAGCATAAGAGTATTTTAAAAGCTAGATATTTACATGATAAGGATTAACCTCTACCATGTCAAACATCTAGCTCTAGTTGCAATTCAGTATTGCAAATATTTTATCTATAATAACCTTTGCCACATCTTCTTTTTTCATCATGGGATATTCAGTCTTTGACCCATTTCTATCGATAATAGTCACGATATTATTATCACCTTTAAACCCTGCATTTTTTGATAATACATTATTGGCAACAATGAAGTCTAGGTTTTTTTTATCAATTTTTTTCATTGCATTTTCAATAATATTTTCTGTCTCTGCAGCAAAGCCTACTATTATTTGCTTTTTCTTGATTTTACCGAAATGTGCAGCAATATCTAGATTTTTAATAAATTTTATTTCAATCTCATTTTTTTCTTTTTTTATTTTATGTTCACTAAATGTAACTGGTCTATAATCAAGTGGTGCTGCTGCTTTAATAAGTGCATGACAATCATCAAAATGTCTTTCAATTGCAGCAAACATTTCTTGAGTAGTATTTACTTTGATAAGCTCAACACCTGAAGGTGGCTCTAGATTCACTGGTCCAGTGACTAAAACAACACGAGCGCCTATCTGTTGCGCCACCTTTGCTAAAGCATAGCCCATTTTACCACTAGAATA
>JBBAFY010000112.1:0-5541 GCA_041655135.1 Tissierellales bacterium | reverse complement strand
CACCAGCATAAGGGACGGTGGAGAGAAAGAATCTGTCTTCAGGCGGCATGGGTGGCCTCGGATAGACCTGTTCCAGCTGGTCTGCTATGCCGAAGCGGTACTGTACATAGCCAGTGTCGTGAGTGAGGTCGGGCGAAGCGCACACCGATACCTGCTTTTCTCCAAAAGAGCAGCCGAAGACAAGCAATTCTTCTGCTTTGCAAAGAAAACGCAATTCGTTACTGTGAGCGTATGTCGCGAAGCCTATTAAGGCGGTCAAGACAAGACGAAGCATTCTGCTACCTTCCTGGAGCGGTAAGAACATGAGCCCACCATGAATCGCATATTCATCACTCTTCTCTTGTTGCTTCCCGTCATGGCAAGCGCTGAGGCAGTCACTGATAAGGTAGCCTGTGAGCAGGCCGTTACGACTTACGATACCGAAGTTTGTTCTCGCAAGGAAGTTGTCGCTGCCGAAATCTCGCTGGATAAATACTTGGCGGCAGCTCGTGAACGGTACCAGGATGCAGAGCCCATCCTGACGGCGCTCGAGCAGGCTCAGCAGAGCTGGCTGATTTATCGGCAAGATCACTGTCTGGCCACTTACGCCCTATGGGTAGGAGGCAGTATTCGCGGCATCATGATGAATCACTGCTTGCGCCAGCAGACGCTTCAGCGTACCTGGCAGGTATGGTCTACCTACCTCACCTTTATGGACTCGACTCCGCCGTTGTTGCCGGAGCCATTGCAATAAGGAGAGCACCAAAGGTGATTATAAGAAAAGCTTATCCTGCTCTGTTGGACGGCGTGTAAGGGAACTCGCTGTCGAGTGCCTGGAAGGTTATGAGGACCGGTTCAGTGAGCACTCCTCTCCGCAGCATGGGACACAGCCTTGTTGACGGTTCGGAGAAGTATTTTACCGGCACCTGTGCCATCTTGTTGCAGAATACGGCGGGCTATCTTCGGGTAGTTGGGGGCGGCTTCCTGAAAAGCATTGGGACCAAGTATCTCGACAAGGTGTTTGATGTAGCGCTTGATCCTGGTTCGCTTGACCAGTTCTAACAAATAGCGATTGCCGCAAACAGTAATGATCATGTTGTGGAAGATGCTAATTTGCGTCATCACTCCCATCGCATCATGCTGGGTTGCGCTTGTCATGATCCTTTCACCCGTTTCTACGATTTTCTGTGCAAATTTCTCGTCAATGGGTTGTGCGGTAAGGCGATGTATAGCCGTAATGGATAAACTGGTTAGGACTTCTAATATCTCTAAAATCTCTCTTGTATCAACGGTTTTGACTCTCGCGCCCCGATAGGGAGCCAGCTCAAGTAGCCCTTCTCCGGCTAGGATGCGGATTGCTTCTCTAACAGGTACTCGACCGACCCCTAAGGCCTGTCCGACCTCAGGTTCGCTCACAGCGTCGCCGGGCTTGAGCTGGCCCAAGCCGATCAGACGATCAATATAGCGGATGACACGCTCAACCTGGAGCTTTTTCTGTGCGGTCTGGGTCGTGGGCTGAGTACTCATTATGCTACACCCCGTGTACTTACGTGTAGTCGGAACATCATGATGTGAGTGAGCGCCTCGCGTGACAAAACATGGCCATTGTCCCTGCGTGCTCAGGCTACTTATATAACCATAAAAGTTGAAGAAAAGCTTATGTTTGTATACGATCTTCTAAGTTTCGTATACGATTCTTGGTGTCTCTAATAGCTACTGGGTAGCCAGTAAGCACTGGCAGGTAAAGACAAGAAGGCCTAGATCTTTGTTTAATCAAAGGAAAGTGATGCATGACTGATGAATTGGTACTGGAAGATCGGCCCGCTGAAGGGGTTGCTTGTCTCAGGCTTAATCGTCCAAGTGTGCGGAATGCACAAAACTTGGATTTGCTTCATGCTTTGGATGATAGTTTCACTCGCGCCTCAATGGACGATACCGTGAGGGTAATTATTCTGGCGGCAGAGGGAACGGATTTTTCCGCTGGCCATGATTTGCGTCGCACCTTGCGCGATGAGCCAGCAGGAGCGTTCCGTTCACAAGGAGATGCCACTGATATCGGTGCCGCAGGGGGACAGGGGTACATGGCCCGTGAGCGTGAAGCCTATCTTGGTTTGTGTCGTCGCTGGCGCGACCTGGCAAAACCGACTATTGCCCAGGTGCAGGGGCGTTGCATTGCTGGTGGTTTAATGCTGGCCTGGGTATGTGATCTGATCATAGCTGCTGAGGATGCGCTGTTTATTGATCCTGTTGTGGCTATGGGGGTCAGTGGTGTCGAATGGTTTGCCCACCCCTGGGAGCTTGGGCCACGGAAGGCAAAGGAGTTGTTATTCACAGGAGAGGCATGGAATGCGGCGGAAGCCCATCGCTTGGGTATGGTCAACCATGTTGTACCCGCGACGGAATTGCAGGACTTCACTCTTGCCTTGGCAACGCGGATTGCCTCACGCCCTGCTTTTGCACTACAGGCAGCCAAGCGAGCAGTTAACGCCACTCTTGATTTGCAAGGGCAGCGAGCTGCCCTTGATATGGCTTTCGAAATCCATCATCTCTGTCATTACCATAATCGCGAGCGATTTGGACAGGAGGGCGACCCCAGCGGTATGCCTACTGGGGTGAAACAGAAAAAGTCAAAGCCCTGAGCGGTCAATCCCGTGTGGGCAGTTGAAGGTTATTGTTATTACCCCGGTAGGCTTGTGGAGTAATCGAATATGTTTGAGCTCACTGCAGAGCAGACGCTCCTGCAAAAGACTGTCAATGCTTATTTCCACACACGGCGGGATAATCGTCAGCCTTGGTCACACGATAGTTGGAAAACCATCGCGTCTGAACTGGGCCTGCAAGCAGTCCCCTTTGCCGAAGAGTTGGGTGGTATCGGTGGAGGTGGTGTGGAAGACATGCTCATCATGCAAGCTTGCGGTGAGCATCGGATTGTTCAGCCTTATGTCCAGTCTGTAGTGACAGTGGGGAGGATCCTGGTTGATAGTGACTTTCCTGCTCGTGCAGAAATGATCAAAAACCTTATAGCAGGAGACTACATTTGTAGCCTGGTGGGTCAGGTTCGGCGGGGAGATGGTACTTTTTCACCACCCGAAATCAGTGCTACTCCCTGGGGAGATGGCTATCGGCTCAATGGGCGTAAAGGGATGGTGGTTGCCGCTCCTTGGTCGACCCACCTGATTGTGGCAGCCGCTTCAGCAGGTGATGCCGGCAAGCCATTGCTTTTTTGTATTCAAAGAGATCGCGAAGGCATTTCGCTTCGCACCGGGAAAGTGATCGATAGCTATACAGTTGGAGATATAGAGTTTGTTGATGTGCCCGTTGCTCGGCTGGAGCTGATCAGCAGCGGTACAGAGGTGCTGTCCTTATTGGAGCTTGCGGAAGATTGTGCAACGGCAGCTAGTTGTGCAGAGGCGGTGGGGCTAGCTCGCGCAATGCTTGCGCAGACACTGGAATACGTCTGCCAGCGAGAGCAGTTTGGGGTCACGCTAGCATCATTTCAGGTTCTGCGCCATCGATTGGTCGATATGTATGTGCAGATTGAGCATGCCTCATCACTCTGCCATGCCGCAGCGCTAGCTTTAAGTATGCAGGATGCTGATCGACAGCTACTGGTGTCTGCAGCCAAGGTGTTGGCTAGCCGAATGCTCAATTTAGTCGGCCGCAACGCTGTGCAAATACACGGTGCGATGGGGATGATGGAGGAAACGCCTGTTGCTAGGTACTTTAAACGTGCAACAGCTATTCAACATCAACACGGTACCGGGGAGCAACACCTTCAACGATTCGCCCGTTTCGCAGGTTGCAGCCTGCCAAGTATGGGAGCCGCTACAAATTCAGCTAGCGATATTTTTTCGAGGCTTGCTCGAAACAATGAGATTGATGAATCGCTTGAAGCGTTCGTCTCTGAAGTACGTGAATTTCTCGCCGAACATCTGATTGGTAATCTGGCAGAGCGGGCCAAGTGGGAAACGGGTGTTTTTGCCAGTCCTGAACTATCCCGACCGTGGCAACAATTGTTAGCACAGCGCGGTTGGGCTGCGCCTTCATGGCCTGTCGAGCATGGTGGCCCGGGCTGGACAGCTGCGCAGCGGCGTATTTTTGCTGCCGAAATGGAGTTTGCCGGAGCTCCAAGATTACCTGCCATGGGGATAGAGATGTGTGGGCCAGTAATCATGCGTTTTGGAACTAATGAACAAAAGGCCTTCTTTCTGCCGCGTATCCTTTCTGGTGAACATTATTGGTGTCAGGGATATTCCGAGCCCGGCTCCGGGTCTGACTTAGCCTCTGTGAAACTTAGTGCAATCCGTGACGGCAATGACTACATCTTAAATGGCACCAAGATCTGGACTACCTTTGCTCAATACGCAAACTGGATATTCGTGCTCGCGCGAACAGCTTGGGAAGGTAAGCCCCAAGCCGGAATAAGCTTTATTCTGGTGCCGATGGATAGTCCGGGTATAACGGTACAACCACTGCTCTCTGTATCAGGTGAGCAAGAGGTCAACCAGGTGTTTTTTGATAATGTACGGATACCCGTGGCCAACCGTGTAGGAGAGGAAAACGATGGGTGGCGGGTTGCTAGATACCTCCTTGAATTCGAGCGCGGTGTGGGTCAACAGGTACCGGCTTTGGTAAAGCGGTTGATGGAGGTGCGCGAGCGAGCGATTGATTGCGAGGGAGCCCGTTGGGAGGATTCGAGTTTCAAGCGGCGGTTTGCTCAGCTGGAAATAGATGTCCTTGCGGTACGTCTGACTGAAGAACGCCTTGTGTATCAAGATCGTTCAGCTCAATCGCCAGGTGATGCCATAGCAGCACTGATGAAGCTCAGCTGGAGTGAGACTTCACACGCAGTGGATGAGCTATCACTGGAGACTCTGGGAGAGTACGCGGTTGCTGATCAGGGAGAGGCGTATAGCCAGCACGACGCAGCTAAGCTTTTTGGCCCTCCCCAAGCTCTCACACCTCTGCGCCGGTATCTCAATGATCGCGCTATGACTATTGCGGGCGGATCAAGCGAAGTGTTGCGCAATATACTGGCGAAAACGGCGCTTAAGCTGTAAGCACTGATACTCTAAAACCTCAGTAGACAAGCTCACCAGGAGGTAAGCATGCAAGAGAGAGAAACTCTGCCAAGTGGCATACAAAAGCACCTGGCTGAACATGTGGCGCTATATAAGCGCGACCCAGAAGGTGCTCACTGGTGGGACTCGTCAGTGATCGGTATCCCTGGGCCAGTACGCACGCTGTTACTCAGTACTACTGGAAGAAAGTCCGGCGAAGAGCGTTATGTCACGCTGCAATATTTTACGCCTGGGGATAAGTATGTTGTCGTTGGCTCCAAGGGCGGAGTAGCTGCACATCCAGCCTGGTACCTCAACCTGCTGGAGACGCGGCGCTGTCACATCCAAGTCGGTGCTTTCTCCTCCTGGGTAGAAGCCCGTGTTGCCAGTGGTGTTGAGTACACGGCCCTGTGGGAGCACGTCAGCCGCGAGCAGCCGCAGTATAAAAAATATCAGGCGAAAACTGCTCGTCAAATACCTATTGTCATTCTTGAGCTGACTG
>JBBAFY010000111.1:0-5588 GCA_041655135.1 Tissierellales bacterium | reverse complement strand
AAGGGGGAACTACTATGAAGATTCAATTTTTAGGAGCAGCAAAAGTAGTAACTGGCTCGTGCTTCTTATTAACCACGGAAAAACATAAAATACTGATAGACTGTGGTTTATTTCAAGGTAATAACACTCTTGAAAGGCTTAATTATGAAGATTTTCAGTTTAATCCTGCTGAAATAGACTTTCTTATATTAAGTCATGCACATATTGACCACAGTGGTAGAATTCCAAAGCTAGTGAAAGAAGGTTTTGAAGGAAGTATAATCTCTACTAAGGCAACAAGTGATTTATGTGAAATAATGCTAGTGGATAGCGGGCATATTCAAGAATCTGACGCAAAATGGGAAAATAAAAAGAGAAAAAGAGCAAGTAGGCCATTAGTTGAACCACTATATACTGTTAAGGATGCTAGTGCAAGCTTAAGATATTTTAAGCCTGTCCTTTATGGGCAGAAAATTGATCTTAATGAAGAGTTATCTGTTAGATTTAGGGATGCTGGACATATATTAGGCTCCTCAATAGTTGAACTATGGATTAATGAAGGGAATAAAACTGTAAAAATCGTATTCTCAGGTGATTTGGGTCTTCCTAATAAGCCTATATTGAGAGACCCTGAATTTATCGAGGAAGCAGATTACCTTATTATTGAATCTACTTATGGTAACAGAGTACACGAAAATTTAGAAGAAAGAGCACATGAACTTACAGATATTATTAATACTACTGTTGCAAGAGGGGGCTCAGTAATAATTCCTTCCTTTGCGGTTGGTAGAACCCAAGAGCTAATATATGAATTAAATAAATATTTTGGGTACAATAAGGATATCGAAGCTTTTATGAGAATCCCAATATATATCGATAGTCCTATGGCTGTATCTGCTACTAAAACATTCCAAGAAAACTCTGACTGCTTTGATGATGAGGCAAAAAAACTAATATTAAGCGGTGATAATCCTTTTGAGTTTCCAAACCTTCACTATATCAGAGCTCAAGAAGAGTCAATGCGATTAAACAGCTATGATTTTCCAAAAGTCATCATATCTGCTAGCGGAATGTGTACTGCAGGTAGAATTCGACATCATCTTAAATATAATCTATGGAAAAAGCAAAACAGTATTGTTTTTGTAGGTTATCAAGCAGAAGGAACCCTAGGAAGAATCATAAAGGACGGAGCGAAAAAAGTTAAGCTCTTAGGTGATGAAATCGCTGTTAAAGCTGAAATCCATAGTATTGAAGGTTTTTCTGGACATACAGATAAAAAAGGTCTATTGAACTGGATAGGAAACTTTAAAAAGAAACCTTCTAATATTTTCATAGTTCATGGTGAAAAAGAATCTGCTTTGGGTTTAGCACAAGCTATAGAAAGCAAATATAATATTAAGCCTTTTGTACCTAGCATAAATTCTGAATATATACTGAATACTAGTATATTGGAAGACACTCAGCAAGACATGGTAGAAACTATTGTATTAAAGGATAGTATTAAGGAGGAACTACAGCAGGTATATGATCAGTTTGAAGGTATTGTATCTAAGACTGGTAAAATCATTGACGATAAGACTCTTAAGGAAGACTACGACTCTATCAAAAATAATCTTATAGAGCTTCAAAAGAAACTAATGGACTTGAATGTTTTAATTAATTAGTAATATAAATTTAGGGCACTTAATTAAGTGCCCTAATCTTTTTATTTACTATTTTTTATCAGAATCACTCATAATTTCTTTTAGCGACATAGCTAATCCCGCTAGATTCTGTATTTCTGAAGGTATGATAATCTTTGTAGCCTGACCATCTGAAACTTTAGCTAAGGCCTCTAAGCTCTTAAGTGCTATTACAGATTGGTCTGCTTCAGCGTTCTTTATCATCTTTAATCCTTCTGCAGTCGCTTGTTGAACCTTCATAATGGCTTCTGCTTGACCTTCAGCTTCTCTAATAGCTGCTTCTTTTTTAGCTTCTGCTATTAATATAGCGGAATGTTTTTCTGCTTCGGCTTCTAGTATTACTGATTCTTTTCTTCCTTCAGATACAAGGATAGCTGATCTCTTTTCTCCCTCTGCCCTTAAAATAGACTCTCTTCTTTCTCTTTCTGCCTTCATTTGTTTTTCCATAGCATCTTGAATTTCTCTAGGTGGAATTATGTTCTTTAATTCAACTCTATTGACCTTTATCCCCCATGGATCTGTGGCTTCGTCAAGTATTGAACGCATATTACTATTTATAGTATCACGGCTAGTTAATGTTTCATCTAATTCCAAATCTCCGATTATATTTCTTAATGTAGTAGCAGTAAGATTTTCAATTGCAGCCAATGGATATTCAACACCATAAGTATATAGCTTAGGGTCAGTTATTTGAAAGAAAATAACTGTGTCGATTTGCATGGTTACGTTATCTTTAGTGATAACTGGTTGAGGAGCAAAATCTGCTACATGTTCCTTTAAAGACACCCTCTTAGCTATTCTATCTATTAAAGGTATCTTAACGTGAAGTCCTACGTCCCATGTGGCTTGATATGCCCCTAACCTTTCAACAACAAAAGCTGAAGCCTGAGGTACAATTCTGACATTGGTCATAACCAAAATCAAAGCAACAAAAATCAAAATAATAAGCGTTATAATTCCTGCCATTATAATTCCTCCCCTATATTTTTTATTTTTACTACTAGTTTTACACCCTGTATATCTAGTATTTCTATTATACTATCCTCTGAAATTATATCATCATCTAAGGTTTTAGCTGACCAAATCTGTCCTCCAACCTTAACTTGACCAGTTCCTTGTATATTATCTATTGTCTTTATAACAAGTCCTGTTTTACCCTTTAGTATCTCAGTATTTGTTTTAGTATGACCAATTTTAAGAAACTTTTGTGCAATAGGTCTGGTAAAATACAGTAGCACACTTGATGATACCAAGAAAACTAAAATTTGAGCCCATAGAGGTGTATTGAATAATGAAAACAGCCAAGCTATTAGAGCTCCTATTGCAAACCAAATAGTGGCTACTCCAAGGGTAATTGCTTCAATAAATCCAAAGGCTATAGCTGCTATGAGCCAAAGCATACTGTTTGTTAGTTGAAAATCCATATCAATGCCCCCTTCAACTTGGTGTAGATTTGTTTTAAAGTCTGTATTTATAATATACCATACTTTATAGTATATAACACAAGATCTTAAGATATTAACACTTATTAGATAGAGACTAAACTTAAAAATAAAAAACTAAAATATTTGTGATTAAAATCTAATTGTTATTTTAAAAGCGAAGTCTTATTGATATAATGTAGATATATACTGGAAAATGGGGTGAATTATTTGGTTAGCAGTTTATCAATTGGTTTTATGTTTGTTTCACTTGTTCTATCTGTAGGTTTACCTATAGGGCTTGTAGTTTATTTTTATTTGAAAGAGAAAATTTCTATTAAAGCTGTATTTATTGGTGCACTAATGTTTTTCCTATTTCAAGGTATTTTAAGAGTGCCTATCATGACAATTATTTCATATATGCCATGGTATCAGACCTTTGCACTTAATAATATGGTCCTTGTAGTTGCAATAATGGCATTTACTGCTGGGCTTTTTGAAACTGTTGCAAGATACATAGGTCTTAAGTTTATTTTAAGGAAGGAATTACAAAGAAAAAATGGTTTTGCTTATGGCATTGGCCATGGTGGCATAGAGGCCATACTTTTAGTTGGGATTTCCTATGGGGCCAATATATTATTTAGTTTTCTAATTAATTCTGGTGCTCAAGTTGATAGTCTAATTGCATCACAACTAATAAATACACCCTCAATATTGTTTTTGGCAGCTGGTATAGAGCGTGTATTTGCAATATTATTTCATATTGCTGCAGCTCTCTTGGTTACCTATGGTATAATAAGTAAAAAGAAAATATATATACTATACAGCTTTGTACTTCATTTTCTACTTGATGGTGTAATAGGTGTACTTCAAATAATGGGTGTATCTGTATTAGGTATTGAAATATGGATTGCTTTTATAGGAATTTTAAGTCTTGTCTTTATAATTAAATCTAAAAATATGTTTTCCCTACTAGAGTTAACAAGTATTAGTGATGGAGGTGACCAAGATGAATAAAAGTAGAAAGGTTTTTTTACTCTTAGTTACTACTGGTCTATTCTTCCTTCTTATAGGGTGTAATAGACAGAATGTTGAAAAAGTAAATGTTGACGAAGTTAAAGGCTGGGCAAATACTGCCGCTGAAAAGATATTTAACGGAATTGATGAAGAAAACTATAGTTTGTTTTCTGAGGATTTTGATCAAGAAATGATTTCTGGTCTTACAGAAGATAAGTTTAATCAAATAGTAACACAGCTTGGAAAATTTGAATCTGGAGAAATAATCGATGCAGATAAAGTTGAAGGTTACACTAGAGCATATTACAAGACTAGATTCTCAAAGATTTCAAGAGATGTTACTTTTACCATTGTTTTTTCGGGAACTGAGGATATAAAAATATCTGGTTTATTCTTCAAGTAAGATATATGATGGATATGTACCCTTCTTATATTTTATTGTTATGACATAAATTGGGGGATTTGAATGCAAAAGAGTGAGCAATTGACTATTTACAATTTAATAGAAAAAGCAAAGCAGGTTGAAACAAAGGAAATTCCTAAAGATGTTAAGTTAAAGAAGGGACAAAGCTGGTGTCCCTACTGTAATAACATAGTCAAATTTATAAAAGATAAAAAACTTAATGTAAATAAATGTCCTTTTTGCGGAATTTCTGAAAATGACTTTTGGGTTAAGAAGGTTAATTCTAAAAAATCAGGGAGATAAGTCTCCCTGAAAACTTTTATTTGTTATTAGTTATCTTGCCTATATTCTTAATTAGAATTGATACAGTTCCATCTACATTATTAATGAACTCAATCTTATCTTGATTGCCATAGTACTCAACAGGCAGACTAATTTCAACTCCTGTATCAGTTTTTATTTTCTGTTTTCTAAAGTTTCTATCTACTATTTTTTCATTCTCAATAGGAATATTCTTTTCTTGTAACCCAGCCTTTTCCACATATTCTATATATTCTTTTTTAAGTTGTGGATCTCGCGCAAACACAGATTTAGCAACCACTTCAACATCTATTTCTTCTTTTTCTTCTATGCTTTCTACTACGGCTTTCTTTATTTCTGCATGAATAGTTGGATCTTCATCAAAGTATGTTTCGCTAAACTTTTTAGTAGCCTTTGTGAATATACTTACCTTTTCTTTAAGTGAAGCCTGACTGATACATTTTAGAAACATAGATGAAAAATAAAAAACCTTCTCATCATTAATCTTATATTTTTTCTCATAGATTTTTAATGAAAAATCTTCTAAGTTAATTATGGCACACTCGTCAATTTTTTGACCAATAGAAGGTAGCGCTGTCCTCTGCTTTATTATTGAATTTGCCATTCCGCTTTCTGTGGTTTCTATATGATGTATATATGAGTGCTTATAATTAAGTTTTAAAATGGCCATATGCATTGGATTTTCTATGCTAAATAGAACAAATATCACATCTGCAGGTGGGATCTCCACATTCTCATACATTATTTTGAATAATACATTTGCCA
>JBBAFY010000110.1:0-6165 GCA_041655135.1 Tissierellales bacterium | reverse complement strand
GCCTTTCTTATAGAAGAGCCTATGGCTGCTGCTATTGGTGCAGGACTGCCAGTTCAAGAACCAAATGGTAGCATGGTAGTAGATATCGGAGGAGGCACCACGGAGGTTGCTATTATTTCATTAGGTGGAATAGTTACCAGTAAATCTATTAGAGTTGCAGGAGACGAGCTCGATGAGTCAATAGTCTATTACATTAAGAAAGAGTACAACTTAATGATAGGTGAAAGAACCGCCGAAGAAGTTAAAATTCAAGTAGGGTCTGCATATTTAGCTTCTAATAATGAGAAAAAAATAGGTGTTAGAGGAAGGGACTTAATTTCTGGATTACCAAAGAACATTGATATTAGTTCTTCTGAGATATATGAAGCCATGAAGGAAGCTATAGCAAATATTATAGATGCTATTAAATTCACTCTTGAAAAAACTCCACCGGAACTAGCATCAGATATTATGGAGCAAGGCATAATGTTAACTGGCGGTGGGGCTTTATTAGAAGGTTTAGATAAACTAATTAAAAGTGAAACTGGAATGCCTATTCGTATAGCAGAAAACCCATTAGATTGTGTTGCTATAGGTACTGGTAAGGCATTAGAAGACATCGAAACATTAAAAAGGGTTGCAAAAAGTTCAAGAAAGCTAGGATAAGTGGTGATATAGATGACCATATTCAAGAAAATAAAAGGGAGAATGATAGTGACTATAGTTGCTATCATTCTAATTATAATTATTGGAGTAACTGCCAGTGGTAGAGAAAAGATAACATCCTTAGAAAACCTTATTGGCAAAATTATAACTCCAATTCAAAAATTTTTTTATAATGGTGGCGAATCCGTTGCAGGAACCTTTGAATCTATAGGAAGTATCAGCCAACTTAAAGCTGAAAACACTATGCTAAAGGAAGAAAACGCTAAATTAAGCGAACAGGTCAGAAACTATGAGGATATAATAAGTAAATCTGATTATTTAAGAAATGCTGCAATCTTAAAGGATAAGACCAGATATAATTTAGTTGAAGCTAAAATAATAGGAAAAGATACTGGTAACTGGTTTGATAGATTTATTATAGATAAAGGAACAAAGGATGGTATCAAAAAAGATGATGCAGTTATTCAAGGAATACAGGTTGATGGCAATACTGTAGGAGAAGGACTTGTAGGTAGAGTTGTAGAAGTTGGAGATAACTGGGCTAAGATTGTAGCTATTATTGACGAGGGTAGCAATTTAAGCTTCAATATTACAAGAACTCAAGATGGTGGAATAATGAAGGGTAATATAGAAGGTATTATTTCTGGTTATCTATTTGACTCGAAAGCTGATGTTGTTAAAGGAGACAAGCTATTGACTTCAGGTTTAGGTGGAATAATAATTAAGGGTCTTTATATAGGAGAAATTAGCGAAGTAACAAAAAACAGTGATGATCTATTAGTTAATATAGAAGTAGAGCCAGCCATTAACTTTAGTAAACTACAAGATGTTTTTGTTATTATAGGAGAATAAAAAAAGGGGTAAATACTTTGAGGTACTTTATTATTGCTATAATTGTCTTAGTAAATTTTATATTACAATCTACAATACTGCAATATATTAGTATATTTGGTGTTATACCTAATACATCTTTAATATTAATAGTATGTATTTCTATACTTGCAGGGAAAAAGACTGGAAGTATCTTAGGACTAATACTAGGCTTTTTGCAGGATATGTTCTTTTATGATGTCATAGGGATACACGCCTTAATATATTTTATTATTGGATACACTATTGGATTAACAGATAAGAAGGTGTTCAAAGAGAACTTGTTTTTACCTTTTATATTCACAGCTTTATCAACTATTTCCTTTCATTTGATTTATTACATTTTTATGTATTTTCAATCTATAAGTATTGATTTAATAGTATTTTTTAGAAATATTGTAATTATTGAGATGGTTTATAACTCAATATTGTCTATTTTCTTCTATAAACAGTTACTAAAACTATATCGGCAGCCATATATAACCTTTGGTAAGAAATAGGAGATGTGAATATATGAAATTCTGGGATAAAATTAAAGATAGATATAATATTCTTATCTTTTTTACTTTCTTAATATTGATTGTTCTAGCTTTTAGGTTAGCAACATTGACTATTATTGAGGGAGATGAAATGAGAAGAATTTCTAATAGCAAAAGAGTGAAACAGATTTCTATAACTGCACCACGAGGAGAAATAAGAGATAGATACGGAAGGGTTTTAGCAGCCAACAAACCTAGCTTTACAGTTCAAGTTATGAAGGATGAGCTAAATATTAAGGACACAGATAAGCGAAACAACTCCATACTTAGACTTATTAGGATACTAGATGATGATGGGGTTAATTATATAGATGAGTTTCCTATAGCCCTTAATCAGTTTTTATATAATAATGATTCCATGTATATAGAAAGCAATCAAACACCTTATGAGTACGTAGTTGATTTGCTAGTAGATAACAACCTAATTAGTGAACTGCTAGATTCTTCAATGAGAATAGATGATGGTCATGATTCTAAGACTTTCCTCACAGCAAAAAGTGCTTTGAATGTCTTAGAAAATGAAGATATTTCGATTCCTATAAAAATTGATTTTGATAAGGAAAAAAATATTATTTATAGCTTTGATCCAAATAAAGATATTGAAAAGTGGAAAAAGGATAATAGCATTTCTCATGATAAAACTTTAAGAGACTTGCTAATATCTGAAATAACAAACAATAAGAAAGCTCTAATGAAGTTAATTAATAGTCCTATTGTAAGTGAATTAACCTACGAAATTTTATCAAATCATGGACTAGCTAACAATATTTCTTTAATTTCATATAACTATAGTTTTGATGAAGAGCTTAAATCTATTAAGAGAAATCTAATGGAGAGTTTTAATGGGATTTCAATGAGTAGCTTAGCTATAGATGATTTTGTAAATATTATTCAGCAAACAAATGCAAAGTTTGAAATTCTTACGGATATTATTATTAAAGAGAGCAATGATGAAAAGGATAAAGAAGAGATTATTCCTGGACAGATTTTGATTGATAAGTTTAATGAGAGTGGCATTGAGATACCTATTGAGATTAATCGAGATGAAGAAGAAAATAAGATAATATATAAATATATAAGTGATGAAGAAAAAGAAAGTTTCTATAGCAGCGAAAAAATTGAGGGAGAATTAACTGCCATAGAAGCCATCATATATATTGCTAATAAGCAAAATATTATGGCTGATTTTCTAACAGATGATAAAATAAAAGCAATAGCTCAAGAAAAGGTACTGGGATATGTAAATCCTAGGATATCTATTGCTAATTGGGAGTATGCAGTAGTAAATAATAAGGCAAATTGGCTTGGACAGTACAAAATTCCGGAAAACAGTAGTGCCCAAGAGTCCTTCGAGTTTTTAGTTAATAGATATAAAATTAAAGAAGATTTGAATAAATTTGAATCTAGATCAATAATGCTAGTATTGGAACAATTAAATAAACAAGGTCATAGAGCATATCAACCTATGAATATAGCCTATGGAATAAGAAATAGTACTGTTGCAAAAATTGAAGAAAATAAGTTAGATTTAATTGGAGTAGGAGTTTCCATAGAACCAATTAGATATTATCCAAATGGTAATACTGCAGCTCATATTTTAGGTTATTTAGGAAAGATATCACAGACAAATGAAATAAAAAGATATATAGAGGAGCAGGGATATTCTCCTAATGATATTATTGGCAAGACTGGAGTAGAAGATAGCTTTGAACAGTATTTAAGAGGTGAAAATGGCACTAAACGTGTAGAGGTAGATGTACTAGGAAATACAATAAAAGTATTAGAAGAGGAAAAACCCATACCTGGAAATAATCTTTACCTTTCGTTAGACCTTGAATTGCAAAAGGTAGCGGAAGATGCTCTGAAGCAATCAATTGAGCAGATACAGATTGGTGGAGAATATGAAAGCAATTGGGGTAATTATAAGTTTACTCAAGCATATAAGAATGCCACATCAGGGGCTGTAGTAGCATTAAATGTAAAGACAGGAGAAATACTTGCCTTAACTAATTACC
This sequence comes from Tissierellales bacterium, assembly GCA_041655135.1. Taxonomy (GTDB): domain Bacteria; phylum Bacillota; class Clostridia; order Tissierellales; family Proteiniboraceae; genus Proteiniborus. Next base: position 2,096 of record JBBAFY010000110.1, on the reverse strand, counting down.
CAGCCTATGATCCCAATCTATTCGTGACAGGTATTTCTAATGAAGATTGGAGAAGTCTGATGCCTGAGCAGGAAAGAGACCCTCTTGCTCCTAGACCTCTTTACAATGTAGCCTTACAGACAGCTATTCAGCCTGGTTCAATATTTAAGATGGTAACAGGACTAGCTGCATTAGAAAAGGGGATAAGCCCAAGCACTAAAATCTACGACTATGGAGTTGTGGAGATAGGTAATGGAAGATTTGGTTGTTGGTATTGGAATGATTATGGCAGGTCTCATGGTTGGGTTAATTTAGCTGAAGCCATAAGGGATTCGTGTAACTATTATTTTTATAGCATTACCATGGGTAGGAATCCAAAGACAGGTGAAGGAATAGGTGGAAGAGTAGATATTGAGGATATTTTAAATATTGCAAAAGAATTTGGTTTAGGCCAGAAAACAGGAATTGAAATTGCAGGAGAAAGGTCAGTAGGAGTTCCTGATACAAATTCAAAGACTAATAATACTAAATTGGGACTTAGAAGATTTCTAAATACCAATATCCGGGATTTTGTAATAGAAAAAGTTAACTTAGATGAGAATGAAATAATGAAAATTATTGACGAAATTGTAAGCTGGGCTGAGTTTGAAGACCCCTTAACTAAGAGAGAAGTAGTTAGAAGATTGGATAAGCTTAATATTAATGGCGAAAAGAGATTTGAGGGAAGCAGAGAAGACTTAGCTGATGTTATAAAATATACCTACTTAAATCAGTCAGGTTGGAAGCAGGCTGATACATTAAATATCTCCATAGGTCAAGGGCAAAATGCTTACACTCCAATACAAATGGCAAACTATGTAGCTACTTTAGCTAATGGGGGATATAAGCATAATGTAAGTACAATTTCTAAAGCTGAAAGTCATGATAACTCTCTAATTACTTATGAGCCTACTAGAGAATCTGATAGGGTAAATATAAGTAACTACAATTATATTAATGAAGTAAATAAAGGTATGGCATTAGTTACTGATGAAGGAAGTGTAAGGTCAATTTTTAGTAAGCTACCTATAAAAATTGCTTCAAAAACAGGTACTGCTCAAAATTCAGGAATAAATCCTGTAACTGGTGAAAAATATGATAACTTTGCATGGTTTGTTGCATATGGACCTTACGAGGAAAATAATACAGAGGCATCTGAAATTGCTGTTGTAGCAGTTATTTTCCAAGGGGGTACTGGTGGTTATGCAGCACCTATTGTTAGAGACGTAATAGCCCAGTATCTTGGATTTAATTATGATGAAATAGATGAATTTACTATAAAAAATAAATTGGCCAAGTAGATTTTTCTGCTTGCCATTTTATTTTTATCATAATAAGAAGGATTTATGCAAAATATGAAGAATAAAAATAGTAGCTGTATACTTTTGGAGGGTGGCAAATGAATCATAGTCTAGTTACATTTAAAGGGAATCAAGATGGCATATATATTTTTATTAAGGAAGGAAGCTTTCAAAGAATAAAAGAACAGCTAGAAAGCAATTTAAGAAAAGCGGGCTCTTTTTTTAGTGGAGCTAAGGTTGTGAGCATTAAAGGAAAAAAACTATCTACAGAGGAGAAGGAGGAACTCAAGGGTATAATAATCAATAAATATGGAATTGAAGTGGATGAAACTGAAACAATCGAAGAAGAAGAAGTGGAGAGTGTGGAATCATTTAAAACTCAGTTTTTTGAAGGGATTCAAGAGGGATATACAAAGTTTGTGAGAGTTACAGTTAGATCTGGTCAATCTATAGAATCAGAGGGGAACCTAGTTATAATTGGAGACGTAAACCCTGGTGGAATTGTTATGGCAAGGGGTAACATAGTTATTCTTGGAGCACTGAGAGGTATGGCCCATGCAGGCTATGATGGAAATAAGGACGCTATAGTAGTTGCCTTTTATCTACACCCAACTCAGCTTAGAATAGCAAATATCATAGCTAGAAAACCTGATGGAGAGGTAGAGGCATCTAAATGGCCAGAAATTGCAAGAGTAGAAGAGAATGCTGTACTTATAGAAACTTATTTACAAAAAAACAAGTAAGAATAGGGGGTCAATCTAAATGGGCGAGGTAATT
>JBBAFY010000109.1:0-6277 GCA_041655135.1 Tissierellales bacterium | reverse complement strand
GAGACGAAGACCAGCAAACTTACGGCGATTTAGACGCTACAGATGCTGATTTTCAGCAGGCCAACTTTAGGCAAGCCACCGAGCAGTTAACTCAGGAATTTCAAGCTATATCGGATTTAAGTGGGCGTTGGAATTACGTTACAGGGTTATATCTACTTCGTGAAAAAGCACGTGCACCTTTCGGTATATTCGGAAGTGCCGTGGGGTCAAATGTATTTTTTGGTAGTGATGGAGAAATTCTCACGACTTCTATAGGGCCTTATGGTCAGGTTGATTACACGATCAATGATCAATTGGCAGTGACCGTCGGAGCGCGTTATACAAAAGAGAAGAAGAAACTCGAGTACAGTCACGGGCTTACAGGCTTTACTGTCGCTGGTGAGTTTCCTCGCAATCCGATCATTGCGCCTACAGGTCCTTGTACTACAGCTGGCCAAATTTTGTGTTCTGCTCCTGGTACGACGCTTGACTTCAACGAGTTTACGCCAGAGGTAATATTTAGCTATACGCCAACTGATGCAACATTGCTTTATGTATCTTACAGTCGAGGCTTTAAAAGCGGCGGTTTGAACTTGCCAGCCTTTGGTACCGTTGATGAAGTGGATCCTGAAATCCTTGATGCCTATGAAATTGGGTGGAAGACTGAAGTCGGCAATGTGCGATTCAATGGTGCGGCTTTTTACTACGACTATAAGGATTTGCAGCAGCAAATAACCGACCAAACTACTGGAGGAACACGTGCTGTCAACGCTGCAAATGCCAGTATTTACGGTCTCGAAAGTGATGTGTTGTGGGCTGTGACAGCTAACTTGGAGCTAGCAGGTGGCTTTGGCTGGTTGCGCACTAAATATGATGACTATATTGGCGATGCCTATGTCCCATGTGGAGAAGTACCCACTGATGCAGGCTGTATAGCTCAAGGTGGACTGGGTCTTGCATTGTTGCCTGGGCAGGATTTTGGGGGTAATCCTTTGGTAAATGCACCAAAGTTTACAGGTTATTTGCGCGGTAGCTATTATCAGCCACTCCCCAATGATATGGGCTCGCTTGACTTTAGTATGATAGTTAATTACCGCTCGAAAACGTACTACGATCCTGCCAAGCTATTTGAAGAGCCAAGCCGAACTATGCTCAGCGCCAACCTGACATGGAGATCGCCAGCAGAAACCTATTTTGTCAGCTTATATGGTGAAAACCTGACAGGTCGTGAGTACCATACAATTAAGTCACCGCAGGCAACTGGTGGCTGGCAAATTCAAGGTCCACCGCGTCAGGTTTATATCAAGGCCGGGTTCAAGTTTTAGCGACTGATGAGTAAAGTCACGCAGATTATCCAGTGTGGATTGCTATTCTAATGAGGGAAAATATGAAATTACATGGCAAAGTAGCTGTAGTACTCGGCGCGTCAGCCGAACGGGGAACGGGTTGGGCCATCGCTGAGGCACTAGCAGCCGAGGGTGCCAAAGTTGTTGTCGCTGCGCGAAGCCTGGAACCATTGCAGAAGTTGGCGAGCAAAATTGGTGGTACGGCTGTGCGTTGTGATGCAAGCAGTGAAACCGATATCGAGCAGCTGATGAAAACAACGGTTGACACTTATGGCAGCCTTGATATAGCAGTTAATGCTGCAGGCTTGCCAGTAATGGGGCCAATAGCACAAACGACACCGGAGGCATTGCAGACTGCAGTGGGAACAAACTTCTTCGGAAATGCGTATTTTATTAAACATGTAGGCGAGCGGATGAGTGATGGGGGTTCAATCATCATCATTTCGTCGGCAAGCACAACCAATGTCGTCGAACCTCACTTTGCCTATGCTAGCGCGAAAGCCGCAACCGACTGTATGGTTCGTTACGCAGCATTGGAATACGGGCGTCGCGGTATTCGGGTCAACTCAATTTTGCCTGGCGCAATTTTGTCTGATATGACTTGGGATTATTATTCTAACGAGCAAGTGCGTGCGCGCTTTGAGGATGAAATTCCCCTGGGCCGGATCGGCATGCCGCAAGATTTTGCTGATGCGGTGGTTTGGCTTGCTGGCCCAGCTTATGCCACTGGCTTGAATTTGCAGCTCAATGGTGGTCAGTACCTGACACGTTTTCCGCGTCCGAGCGAAACGGACGTTGACCCCGAGTCGAGTGGTAAGCCGCTGCACGACCGTACACAATCATCTATCTAGAGTCTTCAGGGGAGCAAGATATGAGCAAGCAGGCCTTAGTGATAGGCGCAGCCGGTGGTGTTGGTAATGCTGTGGTTCGCGTGTTACTGGACAAGGGATGCCGAGTGACAGGCACTGTGCTGAATGATGTTGAAGCGGCGACAGTGAAAAAAACGACACCCGGTGTTGAGGCGTTATTAAAAGTAGACTTGAGTGATGCTGATGCGGTTTATACCGCGCTCTCTTCAATAGATACACTGGATCTTGTTGTAGTATGCGCAGCGATTTCACCGTACGGGCCGCTTGAAACGTCCACACTTGATAATTTTCGCCGCACATTGGAAATTAATACAGTAGCAGCTCTGGCAATCTATAAGGCGACAATGCCGGCTCTACGTACCACGCAGGGGCGCTTTCTTTTTATTAGCTCCTTTGCTGGGAAGGTCGGGCTGCCATTTATCGGGGAGTACGTTGCATCGAAGCATGCGCTGGAAGGGTTATGCGATGTGATGCGCTATGAGGCAAAAACGTTCGGTGTTGATGTCATCCTGGTCGAGCCTGGTAGCATCAAAACGGCAATGGTGAGCGATCAACTCGAAAGCTTGGCAAGTGATCGAGAAAGATTATCGGCGGCTGAGGCTAAGCTGTACGGAGATATGTACGACAACTTTGCCAGGTTGGCTGGGCAAGGATGGGAGACAATGATGGAGCCCATTGTTGTTGCAGAAGTCGTTGTCAATGCATTGTTTGCAGAGAAGCCTCAGGCGCGTTATCAGGTCGGGGACGATGCAACGTATTTATGTGATGTGGCACGCAAGAGTGATGAAGAGATCGAAGCGGTCGTCAACCAATTTTGGGCAAGTTGAACTTGCCCTTTAATAGCTTCTTTCAAGCACTACTTCAACCCGTAGGTACTACTTAAAATGAGTGATTCTCTGAGCCTTCCCGATCCATTGAGCCCGGCTACGCTGTCAAATCCTTACGCTTTTTGGAGTCAGTTGCGCGCAGATTCGCCGGTTCATCGCATCGAAATGCCAGGTATGGAACAGCCGACCTATCTCGTTGCAAGGCGTCAGGATGTGTGTGAGGCGGCGATGAATCATGAAATATTCTCCAGCGAAGTGCCATCGAGTGTGTGGCGCTGGGGCAATCTTGGACCGGAGCTGCAACCGTTGTTGGAGCAACACGGTTACGGTATTGTTCATACGATTGCGAGTGCAGATCCTCCAGCACATACGTATTATCGGAGCTTGGTCGGTACGCTGTTTAATCCACGTATGTTAGCGAGCCTGGAACCCAAGTTGCAAAAAGTCATTGATGAAAAGCTTGATGTTATTCACAGCGGCGAGCCTTTTGATCTAATGTCGTCCTTTGCTATACCTTTACCAATAGCGATGATTGCTGACATACTGGGTTTGCCCGAGTCGGCGCGATCACTTGTTGAGCGGTACACTGAGGCGTTTGTGGGGCTTGTGGATCCTAGTGGTGATCTCGGTAATGCAAAACGCTCTTTGCTGGTTTTTGCTGAAGGCCAGCAGTATCTATGGGAGCGTATACAGAGTGTAGAAAAAGAGCCTAGGGATGATGTGCTTGGAATGCTGGTCTCCACTCGGGATAAAGAGGGACGGGCCCTGAGCCGGGAAGAGCTATTGTCTTTGTGTTATATTTTTATGGCTGGCGGTAATGAAACCACACGCAATGCCATTGCACTAGCCGGCTATTTCTTGGGAAAGCAGCCGGAAGTATGGCAGGCATTAAAGAGCGATCCTGGCAAGCTGGCTAACTTTGTTGAGGAAGTATTACGCTTGGGTACTCCTGCACGCTTGAATCCACGGGTTGTTAAGCAAGCGACTACGCTTGGTGGTGTGGACTTGCCAGCAGGTGCGGTAGTGTTTTTGTTGTGGGGATCCGCAAACCGTGACGAAGCTTCGTTCGAGGGACCCGATGAGCTGTGTCTGAACCGCTCTAAACCACGTGATCATCAAGCATTTGGCTATGGTATTCACCGTTGTATCGGTGCCCCTCTGGCTCGACTGGAGTTGACATTATCCATCAAAGCCTGGTTAAAAAGGTACGCGTCATGGCAGTTTGCTGTACCTTCTGAGATGGTTGTTGAAGCCCCACTGTTTGGATTCCGGACATTTTCTGAGCTTCCAATAGTGGTTACCTATGCATAGTCTCGCTAAGTTATGAGGGCCTTCCAATGGCGGACAGTAAAGAAATTCGTACACTATTAGATAAGCAGCAGCTTCATGATCTTGTGTTGCGCTATGCTCGTGCCATAGACCGTCGTGATAAAACTATGCTGCTTTCCCTTTATCATGATGGTGCTATTGATGACCACGGGACGGTATTCAAGGGTGAGGCTGCTACTTTTGCTGAAGCACAGTCAGAGCTGATGAAAGCGTTCCAGGTAACGGCTCATTACATTACGAACTGTCTTTTTGAGATTGAGGGGGATACAGCTGAAGGTGAAATATATTTTATAGCCTATCATCGCACCAACCACCAAAATCCAGAAGAAGTTATAGTGGGTGGTCGGTATTTAGATCACTATATACGAACAGATAAGACCTGGAAGATTTCTCATAGGGTTTTAGTTTGGGATAGTTATCGTACTACCCAGGTGGAGGATAAGGATATGGCAAGCCTGAAAGGCTTGGGAGTCACTGGAGAGGGCGCCAACGATATTTCTATTGAGCATTTACCTCTACTATCTCGTTAACACTATGCAGCCTAGTGAGCATTTTTACCAAGTATGACAAAAGTCAAGAAGGAATCTTCAACCAGGCTTCACCCGCCGACTAAGAATTCTCAGACCAAGCCTAAGCAGTCAGCTGCTGTACGCAGTGTTGGCAGGCCATCCCTTGCAGAAGCCAGACGGCTTTCTGCAACGATCCTTGCTGTTGCTGAAAAGCACTTCCTGGCACACGGTTATCTTGAGACTAATCTGAACGATATTGCCCGTGAGGCAAAAACAACTAAAAATGCAATTTATTCACGCTTTACGGATAAGGCAACATTGTTTTCGAAAGTGTGTTCGCAGGTCATCGAAAGGCATTATCTCCGAGATATCGAAGCAGAAGAGGACGATCTACCGCTGCGTGAAAGCCTGGGGCGGCGGGCAATGGCAATTCTTGCTGCTGCGTTACAACAAGAGGCTCTAGATTTTTATCGAATTATCGGTATGACTAAGCTTTCACATCCGGAGATCCAGGCGATTACTATTCCAGTCTGGGACTTTTACGTCAAACAATTCTCGGTTTATTTCAAACGTAGAATAGATAAGGGTGTGCTGCATATTCGGCGCCCAGAGTTGGCTGCTACCACGTTTGCACAGTTGATTCTTGCTCCGATTCATGTGGCCATTGTGCATGGGATGGAAATCCCTGATATGGAGCAGATGCGACAACATGTTGACCATGTAACAGTAGTTTTTATCGGGGGGATTGGTCGGGCTGAGCTTGAAGCTTATCCTGATGAGCTAGAGAGTAGCGAAGTTTAGGGAGAGGAGAGTAGAGCTTTATTCTGCAAATAAATTAGCTGTCAGTTCATATGGTGAGCGGATAAATATATCGTAGTAAAAGCCATCCCAGTCCAGAATTTATGACTAAAGATGCGGAGCGCCTTAACACCTATGGGGCCTTGTGGCTCAGCGTAACCCGCTCCAGTCCGGAAAGGTCTCTCAGTGTATTCGCCGTCTCGTAACTGCCAGCAGCAAAAAAGCTCCGTACAGCCTCACCTTGATCAGCCCCGTGCTCTACTATTAAGACTCCCTGTGGAGTTAGGTAGTCGACTGCCAGGGCGATGATATGGGCGAGGTCAGCAAGTCCCCCCGCCTGCGCGACCAGTGCAGAGTGGGGTTCGTGGCGTACATCGCCCTGTTGTAGATGAGGGTCGGCAGGATCGATATAGGGCGGATTGCTGACGATTAGATCAAAATGCCCAGAGACAGTGGCAAACCAGTCGCTTTGCAGAATTTCTACATTACAGAGCCCCAACCGATCACGGTTACTGATAGCCAGTGCGACCGCGGTCGGTTGACTGTCCACTGCTACCAATGTCCAGCTCGGTCGCTCGCTGGCCAACGCCAGCGCAATGGCACCGCTACCGGTACCGAGA
>JBBAFY010000108.1:0-6381 GCA_041655135.1 Tissierellales bacterium | reverse complement strand
TCGCCTACCTTTCTATGCTTTGCTATCAAACAAACTAATTTTTTGTGCAGTATTTTCCTTTTGAACCTTGTTGTTATATATGCCTCGTTCAGATACATTGGTCAAAAGGTTAATGTTTAGCTCTATATATTCTAGGGTGTCCTTAATAAGTAGACCATTCAAGTCGTTTTTCTCTTTTAATTCATCAAGCACCTGTGACATCATATTTGCTACGCCTTCTATTTTTTGTCTTATGCCATCAGAATCGTTTACCTGACTCAATATATCTGCTATAGTCAACTTTTCTTCTGCGCCCAAATGTTTTTCAATATTATTTAATACCTTTTCTCTTCTTTCTTCTAGCTTTCCTAGGTTCAATATCATACTATTTTCTAAATGGGTAATACTGTCTAAGTCATTAATCTTCCCACTAGTAATAATATCTGTTTTCTGAGTAGTTATTTGAAGCATCTCTTTGTATAATTTGAATTCATCTGATAGTACATCTTGTAGTTCTTCTATTAGAATTCTCATTGTATCACACCCCTAGTCTAAACTCTTTTATCAAAACTAACGTTCTCTATCATCTTTTCTGCTATCTTTCCAGCATCTATTACATATGTTCCTGTACTAATCTGCTCTTTAATAGCTCTTACTTTTTCTTCTCTTACATCTGGCAGATTCTTAATTGCATTCATAGCTACTTGATAATCTTTTGCCAAATCAGATAGACTTAATTCATCATTTCTACTAGTTTTATTAGAGTTAGTTTTGGCCTTGTTAACCTCTTGATTTTTATAGGCCTGAACTACCTTATCTATGGTATTGTTATTAGAAGTAAAAATTTTCATACAAAAACACCCCATTCCTTTCCTTCTATACATTTATTATCGGTAGAAATAGGGCATTACTTTAATATTTATTTTTTATGTCTATCAGCTATATACATTCTATCACTACCTCTTGCTGAACTTCTATTGGAATCAGAGGTATTTGAAGGTAATACGCTTTTGAATTCTCTTTCCATTTGAGAAACACATTTATTGCAAAACCTTCCTGTAGTAATTGGCACTCCACATCTTTCACAATCTAACAACAGGTTAGGACTATCTCCAGATATTTCTAGTTTCCCATCTCTTAAATATCTAATAATCTTTTTAGTATCTACTCCTGTCATCTCTGATACTGTTTGGACGTCGGAACCTGGATGGTCATATAAAAAGTCCTTTACCAGCTTAAATTCTTCAGCGTCGGTATTTCTGCATATTGGACACAAATCAAAATTATCATCAGCATAAATCCTATTGCATTTTCTGCAGTTTCTAATAGCCACAATCTCACCCCCAATAGAGAAAATCAACTCATAACAAAGTGTCTAATAATTTATTTCGATGTGTTATGATAAAATCCTTCTTTTTTTGATTTTCCATTAAATTTGCGATAAAAGTCCTATGAATATCTTCCTGTAGCAATTGTAATGACATATACTTCTGCTGCTCCATGCTCTATGAGAATCCTCGAGCATTCATTTACAGTGGAACCTGTAGTAAATATATCATCAACTAATAGAATCCTTTTATCCTTATATACCCTTCCATCTCTAATTTTAAAAGCATCTTTTATATTTTGTTCCCTTTCATGTCTCCCTAGCTTGTTTTGTGTTTTTGTAGCCTTTATTCTCTTAAGATTTTTGACATCTAGTGGGATTTCCATTTTTAAAGATATGTATTTGGCTAGAAGCTCGGCTTGGTTATAGCCTCTTTCTCCCTTTCTAGTCCTATGAAGAGGTACAGGTACTACAAAATCCATGGTCTCTAAATTTTCTTTTTTTAATGCTTTTATCATAAACTCACCAAAGGATTTGTACATATATGGCTTTGATTCATACTTATACTTATAGATAGCTTTTCTTAAAAATCCAGAAAATTCTAGAGGGGATATGACCTTTGTAAAATAGAAGGTCTTATTTGCACAATATCTGCACCTCTTTGATGAATCCACCTGATATATAGGTTTGCCACAAAACGGACATTTCTCTTCATTAATAAAAGAAAGCTTGTCCCTACAATCACTACATAAATGGTCCTCCTTTATCTCTTCACAATATTGGTCGCAATAAAAACATATGCCTTCTTCTGGAAATAGGAGGTTGAGGATGGACTTGTATAGTTTTTTTATTAGGTTTTCTTTTCTGGACATAGAAACCTCCCCAGACTACCTCATCATCATATTAAATACCTTTAAAAGTCTTTTGTCCAAACCTGAATATCTTTTTAATATCCTATTATTTTTTATCATCATATGTAAGAATTTCTCCATGCCTACTAGTACAACTAATTCTTTAGCTCTTGTAATACCTGTGTATAATAGATTTCTTGTAAGGAGCATAGGTGGCCCCCAGCATACAGGCATGATAACTACAGGAAATTCACTTCCCTGACTTTTATGAATAGTTGTAGCATAGGCAAGCCTTAGCTCATCAAGCTGATTGAAATTATATACTACCATTTTATTGTCATCAAATAATACAGTCAGCTGGCTTTCTTCCTCCTCTATGTCAGTAATAAACCCAAAGTCTCCATTAAATACTCCCTCACCTTCAGTAATGCTTCCGTCCTCTTCCTCTAGGCTCCATTTAGTCTTATAATTATTTTTTATCTGCATTATCTTGTCTCCAATCCTAAAAAGTACATCTCCTAATTTCTTTTCTGCCTTTAGGTGATGTTTAGGATTCAAGGCTTCTTGTAGCTTTTCATTTAGAGCATTTACGCCTGCCTCTCCTTTTTTCATGGATGCAAGGACCTGAATATCTTTAACAGGGTCATATCCATTGAATTTAGGTAATCTTTCTCTAATTAACTCTATTATTGTATCTACTATGCTTTCTGAGTTTAATCTAGTCATAAGGAAAAAGTCCTTATCCTTCACATTTAGATATGGTGCTTGGCCCTTATTGATTCTATGTGCATTAACTACTATCATGCTTTCTCTTGCCTGTCTAAATATTTCATCTAGCATAACTACCTTAACCATTTTACTATTTATGATATCCCTAAGTACATTTCCAGCTCCCACTGAGGGTAGCTGATCTGTATCCCCTACTAATATTAGCCTAGTACCTGGCATTATTGCCTTGGTAAGGTTGTTCATAAGAAGTATATCCACCATTGACATCTCATCTATAATGACAACATCAGCGTCTATTGGAGTTCCTTCATCCTTGGCAAAGTTCATTCCAAGGTCATCATCTACAAAGCCATATTCTAACAGCCTATGGATAGTCTTAGCTTCTTTTCCAGATGCTTCGCTCATTCTCTTTGCAGCCCTTCCCGTTGGTGCTGCCAGTGTAACAGTAAAACCCTTATTTTCAAAAAGCTTAATAATACTATTAATAGTAGTAGTCTTTCCAGTACCAGGTCCCCCAGTGATTACCAATAGTCCGTTTTCAACAGCTTCTCTGATGGCATCCTTCTGTTTCTCTGCAAATTTTATATTATCTTCCTTCTCAATATCTCCTATAGCCTTATCTATATTTACATCAAGCTCCTTGACTTCCGCCCTTGATAGCTCAATTATTTTCTTGCACACATTTGTTTCTGCATAGTAAAAAGGCATGTAATATACGCATATTTCATCCCCGTCTAATCTTTCAAGCTGTATTTCTTGCTTTATGGCTAAGCCTTTTATCCCCTCTGCTACTAGTTCAGTCTCCACATTCAACAGCTCTGATGTCAGCCTTATTAGAAGGTCTTGTGGCGCATAGGTATGCCCCTCAGCAGAAAACTCTAGAATCCTAAATTTTATTCCTGCATTTATTCTATAGGGAGATCTAAAGTCTATCCCCATGCTTTGGGCTATTTTATCTGCCATTTTAAAGCCTATGCCACTTATGTCCTCTGACAACCTATATGGATTTTCCTTTACCTTAACTATGGAGTCATTTCCATATTTCTTGTAAATACGCAAACCATAATTAGGTCCTATTCCATAGCTTTGGAGAAATATCATTATATCTCTAAGATCTCTTTGCTCAATAAATGCCTCGGCAATTTTCTCAATCTTTTTTTCTCCTAAACCTGGTATTTCTTTTAATTTATCAGGATTATATTGTAATATGTCTAATGCATCCAATCCAAATCTCTCAACAATTTTTTCCGCTGTCTTAGGTCCAATACCTGGAATAAGACCAGATGAAAGATATTTAACTATACCATTTAATGTGGCAGGCACTACTGTAGAATATGTATCTACCTTTAGCTGTTGACCATAGTTAGTATGATAGGTCCATTCACCCTGTACCTTTAGGGTTTCTCCAGTACTGATAATAGGTATATATCCTACAATAGTGACTACATCATCGTCTGTTTCTAGGATTGCAATGGTATAGCCATTGGATTCATTGTGAAATATGATTTCTTCTATTGTTCCTTGAAGTGTTACCATGGTTTATCCTCCAGCTTTCTAATTCAATCGATATGTCCTTATAATTATTATACACTAGTATGAGTGGACTTCAACAGGTTAATCTTTATATCCAATAGCTCATTCCTTAGAGCTGCAATATCTCCCTTGGTAGCAGGCTTACTTAACTCTCCATAGAATCCTTGTTCTTCCATGACAGTTACTCCGTTCCTTTTATAATAGGCCTGCTTTACAATATGTGCATTTCTTATATTTCTTTTAGCAGACTCTATTCCTTGCAGTATTTCTATACAATACTCTTTTTCTAGTGATATATAGACCTTATTACTTTTTTCAATAATTTCTTTTATACAACAAATATTAAAATACCCAAAAGAACCGTCATTTTTGGATATGGGCTTCCTAACCTTTAATGGTACAAATATATTATCTTTATTAAATGGTAAAGGAACTATGTTAGTAATTCCAATGATCCTTCCATAGTATTGCCTTGACGAATTAATATCGATCATAAAGTATTTCGCTAATAAGGCTATGAAGGTTTTAATACTTTTATATATATGTTCTTCATTTTGATTTTTGGTAATTACTTTTGTTGAATTGCCTTCCATATTTATATACAGTGGAATAACAGCTATGATTCCGTTGGATACAAGCTCCTCTATGGTTTTCATCTGCTTCAACTCCTTTCTTCTTCTAAGGATTGATGTGGGGCTCAACCTATATTTAATATAATTATAATCGAACATATGTTCGATGTCAATGAAACAAAAAAACTTTGGCTCAAGCGAAAAAACTCTGCCGGGCGGGCTTTCTGGACGGGCAATGCCCGTCCATACAATCCTGCCACCCTCTACTTCATGCTGACTATGGCTTTTGAAAGCTCGGATATACTTTCAGTCAGCTTGTTTAGCTTTCCTTCTATTCGTACCAGCAAATAGACTGATACTGCTATGGGAAAGCCAAGGTTTGCTATTTGAGTGTATACCTCTTCCATTTTTAGACCTCCTTTCATTAGTACAATTCAAAATTGAGAATTAAAATGCAAAACCAAAACAACCACTTGATAATACTAAGTCGAGAACAATACTTCTGTTCCCGACTTAGTTTGATCTATGACTACAGACTTAGTTCAATCTCTTGAACATCTGTGCTTACTATCCTTGCTGATACTACTGCAACTAGGTCGCCATCTGCTGTGTCGAATATATTTGATGCCACTATAGTATCCATAGTTCCTTTAATATCTACTTCAGTTACATCTTCTCTTGGATTGTCTAGGGATAGTCTACTATTTTTGTCTTTTTGGTTTTTAAAAACCATTTCAAGTCTTTTTTTAGCCATAATTTTCACCTCCCTCATATGATAATTTAAAATGGAGAAATAGTGGTTAAAAACTATCAATTGTCACATTCTCCTATTCTTCTTGAAGATCAGTTTCGTCTACTCTCTTAATGCCTATAAGAGGCATATCTTGTAGACCTGCTAGTGATTCTGCAACTGCAAACAGATTATCGTTAGCAGCATTAGTCTTTACCTTAGAAAAGGTTTTAGACTTTACTATTGGGTTTCCTTTTTCATTAAGACCACCATCAAGCTGTATCTTAAGCTTTGAGTCTTTGATTACAGATGTAATTGCCATGTTTACACCTCCTTCCCTACTAATCTTTTTTTTGAAGTACTTCCATGTGTTCTACCGGTAATCTAATAATAACCCATAGGTTAAATTACCTTAAATCGTGAGTTAGGGGAAAGTCCTGAGAGAACAATTAGGAATTAAGGATTAAAAATTAAGAATCAAGAATTAGAAAAAACAATTGATAGTTTAGAATTGTGGATTAAGAATTAAAAGTTGAGAAAGGATTATTTATAATAAAAGACAAAAAAATAAGGAGAAGTCCAAAGTCATTATGTGACTTTTGTACTTCTCCTTCAATTAACTATTTTTTAGATTACTTCCCTAAGCCTTCTTTTCTAAGG
>JBBAFY010000107.1:0-6677 GCA_041655135.1 Tissierellales bacterium | reverse complement strand
CCTGAAACAGGTTTATCGGTTAATGAATTTAATCCACCCTCAATATAGTCTTTAAATATATCTTCATCTTCATCTTCATCTATTGCTTCAGGTACATCACCATTATTAGCTGCCATATACATTTGAATTGCAGCAACTACAGTTCTGTGATTAGCTTCAAATGCTTTTTTGTTTGCATTTTGTGTTACACTAGCAAATTTAGGAACCGCTATAGCTGCTAAAATACCTAATATAGCTATAACAACAACTAACTCAACCAAAGTAAACCCTTTCTTATTCTTTAACTGCTTTTGAATAAATTTAAACATTATTTAACCCCCTAATATTTTTCTAATAAATATAAATTTAAACTAAGTCTTTTATTTCTTTGTCCTACCACCACCTTTCAAGAAACAGTATTAAATACTTGTCCAATAGTATAAAAAAACTGCACAAGTAACAAACACTGAATTATCTGTTATATATGCAGCTGAACGATCATGGCTACTTTTCAGTAGCTTTAGACTCTAGCTTTGCGTAACTATTTTTCAATAGCTTTGCCAATTATTTACTTTGCATCTACAAGAATAATCAAATTACTATAGTCTGTCAATACAGAACTTGCTATTATTCTAGTGTTTTCTTGCTTAATTTTATTACATCTGAACTGTATTGACCATATCAAACATTGGCAATGCCATGGCTATGACTATGAAACCTACCATTAGTGCCATAATTACTATTAGTATTGGTTGGAGCATTTCTGTCATTTTTTGAATGGCTACTTCTACTTCTTCGTCATAAAAGTCGGCACTTTTGATTAATATTTCATCTAGAGAACCAGATTCTTCTCCTATTTTTATCATTGAATCCACCATAGGAGGAAATACTTTAATAGCCTTAATAGTTTTAGATAGTGGAATTCCCTTTCTAACATCTTCCTTTGCTTTTTCAAGTTTAATAGATAGAAATCTATTGTTTACTATTTTTGCTACCACATCTAAACACTGGAGCAATGGTATACCACTTGATAAAAGAGTCGACAGTGTTCTGGTAAATCTCGAAGTAGCTACCTTTATGTTTGTGTCTCTAATAACTGGCATACGAAGTTTTAAGCTGTCAATAAATAATATCCCCGTTTCTTGTTTGGCAAAATATCCTATCCCGAGTACGAGTAATATTACAGAAGCTAAATAGATATACCACTGGTTTTGCAATGAATTGCTGATATTAAGTAGTATTTTTGTTGGAGCTGGTAATTCTACTCCACTGCTTTCAAACATACCTATAAAGGTGGGCATAACCGCTACTAATAAGAATATAACTACTGCCATAGATACTACTCCTAGTATAATAGGGTAAATCATTGCACCTTTTATTTTATTTTCTATTTTGTTTTCTTTTTCATAATGTAAAGCCATACGTTCCATAATTACATCAAGACTACCACTTACTTCTCCTGCCTCCACCATGTTTACTAGTAAACTAGGGAAAACTTTTTCGTGCTTTCTCATGGCTTCAGACAAAGTCATACCTTTTTGTACATCTTCAAATGTAGCTTTAGTGGCAATTCTCATAACTTTATTTTCTATCTGTGCTTCTAATATATCTAGGCATTTTACAATGGTAACACCAGCATTCAACATGGTATAGAACTGCCTACAATAAACTGCAATATCTTTTTTTGTAACTTTTTTTGCAAAATAAGAAGATACTGGCTTTTCCTCTGGTTTATACTCTATTGACACTGGCATATATTCATTGTTTTTTAGCATAGCCAATACTTCTTGCTCGCTATTGGCTTCATAAACTCCTTCTATAACTTGTCCATTGTCTGTTACTGCCCTGTACATAAATTGCATATAATCACCGCCTGACTATAATACATAATTTCTAATAATATCAGGATTTACGGATTGGCTTAGGGCCATTTCTCCACTAATCAATCCTTTCTTGTATAGAGACAATAATGAATTATCCATAGTTTGCATCCCAAACTTTGCACCTGTTTGAATTGCTGTATCGATTTGATGAGACTTTTCCTCTCTTATTAAGTTTCTAATTGCTGAAGTAGCTGTCATTACTTCAAAGGCAGCAACTCTCCCTTTCCCGTCTGACTTAGGTATCAACTGCTGAGATATAATTGCTTGAATTACAGAAGAAAACTGAATTCTAATTTGCTGCTGTTGGTATGGAGGAAATACATCTATTATTCTATCTATGGTCTTTGCTACTCCTAATGTATGCAAGGTAGACAAAACAAGGTGTCCTGTTTCTGCAGCTGTCAGAGCTATACTTATGGTCTCTAAATCTCTCATCTCTCCTACCAATATTACATCTGGGTCTTGTCTAAGTGCTGCTCTTAGAGAATTTGCAAAGTTTAAGGAATCATTCCCCACTTCTCTTTGGTTTACAATACTTTTATTATGTCTATGTAAATACTCTATTGGATCCTCCAATGTCAATATATGACCGTTCCTTTCATTGTTTATTAAGTCTATCATTGAGGCTAGTGTAGTAGATTTTCCGCTACCTGTAGGTCCAGTTACTAATATAAGCCCTCTTGGCAGTTTACATAAATCTTTAACAATATTAGGTAGCCCTAGTTCCTTTATTGAGGGTATTTCTAGAGGTATTATTCTAATTGCTAATGCATAGCTTCCTCTTTGCTTATAAATATTTATTCTAAACCTACCTATTCCAGGACTTGAAAATGATGTATCGATTTCGCCCTTGTCAATAAGTTCACTTATTTGCCTATCATTTAAAATATTGCGGACTATTTCCTCTGTAGTATCTGGTTTAAGTATCTCTTCTCCTATTCTTATAAGCTTTCCATCTATTCTATATACAATGGGTATACCTACTGTGATGTGAATATCAGAAGCTCCTCTATTAATTCCATCATTAATTAGTTCTATGAAATTCAAATCCTTATCCCCCTTAATCTAATGTATATCCAATCCTATAGACCTCTTCAACTGAAGTAATACCTTTTAAGGCCAAATTCACTACATTATTGTAAAGTGTTTTCATACCATTCTTTATAGAAGCTTCCTTAAGCTCATCTGTTGATGCTCTGTTATCTATTAGTTTTCGTATCTCTTTATCTATTTCCATAATCTCATGGATTGCGACTCTCCCCTTATAGCCTCTAATACACTTATTACAGCCAACGGGCTTATATAGAATTGCTTCATTTTCTGGTTTAAGTCCCAATATCTTCTTTTCCTGTATACTGGGTTCATAGGTTGTCTTACAGCTAGGACATAGTTTTTTTACTAGCCTTTGTGATATAATTCCTATAATAGAAGTAGATACTAAATATGGTTCTACACCCATATCAATAAGCCTTACAACAGTAGATGCAGTATCATTAGTGTGAAGTGTAGATAAAACTAGATGACCAGTTATTGATGCTCTAACTGCAATTTCTGCGGTTTCAGAATCTCTTATTTCTCCTATCATTATGATATCTGGGTCTTGTCTTAAAATAGATCTCAATCCCTTTGCAAAGGTTAGACCTGATTTCACATTAACCTGCACTTGATTTATTCCCTCAAGCTTGTATTCAACAGGATCTTCAACTGTAATTATATTTTTTTCTTCATCATTTAGGTCCTTCAATACAGTATATAGAGTTGTACTTTTTCCACTACCAGTAGGACCTGTCACTAGAATAATACCATAGGGTTGCCTTACTATATTATTGAATATCTTTAAGTCCCTATCTTCGAAACCTAAATCCTCTTTAGAAAAACTAAAGCCATCTCGATCTAATATTCTGATTACTATTTTTTCTCCATAGACAGTAGGCAAAGTAGATATTCTCATGTCTATTTCTCTACCCTCTAATTCTGTTTCAACTCTACCATCTTGCGGTATTCTTCTTTCAGCAATATCCATTTTACCCATTATCTTAATTCTGGTGACAATTGCCATATGGCTCTTAATAGAAAACTTCATTATCTCTTGTAAATCCCCATCTATTCTATACCTTACTCGTACACTACTTTCAAATGGTTCAATATGAATATCACTTGCACTCATTTTAATTGCTTGTCCAACTATTGAATTAACAAGCTTTACCACCGGAGCACTATTTACATCGGATAAATCTTCATCATCCAAATCTTCAATAGTACTTGGTGTATACGCCTCTTCAAACTCTTCTAAAACCTTTTTTGTATTTTCCTCTCTATAAAACTTCTCAATTGATCTAAGTATTACAGATCTTAATGATATTACTACTTCAACGTCCATCTCTGTTAATAGCTTTATATCATCAATTGCAAAAATATTAAATGGATCACTCATAGCGATAATTAGCTTATTATTCTTCTTATCTATTGGTATCAAAATATATCTTCGTGCAAGATTCTCCGGTATCATAGAAGTAGCTTTTGGATTAATTTTGTACCTTGCCAAATCTATAGACGGAATTCTAAGTTGGTTTTCTAATACTTCTAATATTTCCTCTTCACTTACGAATCCTAAATCTACCAGAACTTCTCCTATTCGCTTTGTTCTTTCTTTTTTTTGTCGACTTAAAGCCTCTGTTAATTGCTCCTTATTTATTTTATTGGCAGCTATTAATAAATCTCCTAATTTTAAATTTCTATTCATATAGACCCACCTTTTCAAATCATTTCATATAAGAAATGTTGATTACTTATTTCTACATGAAACTAGGTTTTCCTTCAAATTTAGAATTAATCTTTCACTTTTCCCACTATCAAATCTTTTATGTATGACCAGTCTGTATTTTCATCAAACATTCCTTTGTTCCAAATTTCTTGAGAATAAATAGCCTGATTAACTAACATGTCTAAGCCACCCATAGATTTATGTCCTAACTTCTCCGCTTCTAAAACCAATCTAGTTTTATATGGCTTGTAAATAGTATCATAAAAAATAGTTTTAGTGGTAAAAATACTTGGTGAAATTGGTATATCTTCTAAATTTGGATACATACCTACAGGAGTAGCATTAACTAATAGTTCTATATCCTTAGAAATCATTGCTTTTTCCTCAAATCCATAGGATTTTATGTCTATATCTGAAAATTTATCTACTATTAGTCTTTGAAGAACGTGAGCATTATGTTGATTTCTATTAATAATTATAAGCTCTTTTATGCCTTCATAACATAAGGATACTGCTATGGAATGTGCAACTCCACCTGCTCCAATTATTGCAACTTTTTTATCCCTTAAATAAATATTTTTGTTCTTTAGTGACTTAATAAATCCGTCCCCATCAGTATTATATCCAATAAGTTTTCCATCTATATTTAATACAGTATTTACTGCTCCTAGTATCTTTGCTTTTTCATCAATTTCATCAAGATATTTCATAATTTCAATTTTAAATGGCATTGTTACATTAAACCCTTTTATCTCTAAAGCTTTGAAGCCACATATAGCTTTCTCTAAAGCATAATTACTATTTATATTAAAAGCTAAATATTTTGCATTAATAGAATTAAATTTAAAGATATAGTTATGAATTAAAGGCGACAAACTTTTTGAAATAGGGTTTCCTATTAAACAATATAGCTTTGTATCAGCATCAATAATCATTTTCTCTCTCCTCAAAAAAATCAAATCTTTTTTCAACATAAAAGATGACTTAAAGATTATTATACTACAATCAAGACTAAAGTACTATCTTTTTATAGTCTAATTAATCTAAAAACTCCAAATATCTAATCTGAACATATGTATAGGCAAAATAAAAAAAATCCAGAGACATATATTCTCTGGATTAATTCTATTTACTGTCTTTTTAATGCTTCAACAGGTGGAAGTGCTGAGGCAGAAATTGCTGGATATACTCCAAAAAGAAGTCCTGAAAACAAAGCTACTATTGTAGCTATCTCTATAGCTTGGAAGTTTACTGCTGTACTAAAACCATATCTTTCGAATAGGCCTAAACTCCAAACTCCTAAAGCAGTTCCAGCTATGGCCCCTATAGCACTCAGATAAAGCGCTTCAAGAATAAACTGTAAAAGCAAATCTGATTGCTTTGCACCAATAGCCCTTCTGAGCCCTATTTCTTCTGTTCTTTCTGTTACAGCAACTAACATTATATTCATTATACCTAAACCACCAACTAGCAAAGATACTGCTGCAATTCCCCCTAAAAGCAATGTCATTACTCGGTTTGCATTGTCGGCTTCTTCAACTAGCTGATTTAAACTAGTAATAGTAATAAGGTCTTCTCCACTACTAGGAATCACAGGTTGAGTAGGTTCATCATAATTACCATAATATGAATCGTAATAATAATCTACGGATTCTGTTACTTCCCCTTCTTCCCCAGTATTTCCTGAAGGTGCTGTCTGATCTAAACCTAGTTTTCGTTTAAATATTCTTCCCATTTGAACTACCACTAAATCTGCGTCTTCCTTAGAAGCTGCTTTCCCCCATATTTGATCTACTTTTCTTTTATCTGCAATTTTTAATGCAGAAGTATATGGGATAATTATCTTGTCATCTATTCCTTCAGCGTTTCCTGAACCTTTTTGCTCAAGAACGCCTACAATTCTGTAAGTTTGACCTTCTAAAGTAATAGTTTGACCAACAGGGTTTCTTCCTCTCATTAATCCTATTCCCATATTATAGCCTAATACTGCAACTGGTGAACGTTGCTTAACATGAAGTTCCGTAAAAAAATTACCTGAAAGTAAAGCATTA
>JBBAFY010000106.1:0-6783 GCA_041655135.1 Tissierellales bacterium | reverse complement strand
AATCTCTCGATGGGTGTACTGACCGGCTTTCCACATTCGTACAGCCTGTTTACGTTTTTCTTCCTGGGCCGCGGCAGGAAGGGTTCGAGCATCTTCATTCATGCAGCCATTATAGCATATCTATATGGCTGCCGGGTTAATAGTTAGCCACTTATTGCACAATTAGGATACATGAAATCAGCTCGCTCCGAGCCGATGCATAGCTTTTGAGCAGCTCCTCACTATCCTTGCAGGAACTGGTACAGGTCCCTAATAAATACGACAGGTTGTGGCTACTCTAGACTACTTTGTCGACACTACAGTGAGCGGCCATTTCGATACCGCTTCTGTTTCACAAAAGACACCGGGTAGCAAAAACAACCTCCTGCTACCCGGCCACTCTTCGTTCATGCTTCGGACTTGCTAGATCAGTACTTTGTCACCTTTAGCGGCAGTGAAAATAGCTGACGGATTGTAAAGGTCGGAGCGTAGACAATTTCAGACTCTGGCACAGCAAGTTCCATCGACTTGAAGTTCTCCAGCCAGGATTGGATTGACAGCTCCATTTCTTTGCGTGCTAGATGTACACCTGCACAGTGATGCACCCCAGAGCCAAAGGACGTGTGCTGACGTATATTGGGTCGCTCGAGGCGGACCTCGAGGGGGGATTCAAAAACGCTATCATCGTGGCTTCCAGCACCCCACATGACATACACCGAGGCGCCCTTGTGGATAGGTGTACCGTCAAGCACAGTATCCTCTACTGCTTGCCGCGGCGTCATGATGGCGGGACAGCCATAGCGCACGAGTTCTTCTATAAAGGCGGGAACTTTATCCCGGTCATTTTTCAGTGCCTGCCACAGGTCTTTATCCCGTGCTAATACATATGCTGCAGTAGTAAGAGCATTGCGAGTGGTTTCATTGCCACCAATCACCGTGACTAGTGCCAAGGATATAGTTTCTTCCACACTGAGCAAATTGCCCTCTTCATCGCGAGCATTGGCGATTGCACTGACAAAGTTATCACCCGGTTTCTGCCGATATTCTTTGATAAGTGCTGCCAGATATTTTTGTGCCCGAATGATCAAGCGCAAGTCCTTTTTTGCTTGCTCCAAAGGGGTAATAGGATCCACAAAATTGATTACTGCACAGGTAAAGTCATATACAAAAGGTTCATCCTCCCGCGGCAACCCATAGGCACTCATTATGACGCGGAGAGGTAAGGGTACGGAAAAAACATCACGGAAATCAAACGCTTCGTTATCTGGGACCTGCTCTATCAGCTCATCCACCAAGCTCTGTATCTCGTCCACTTTGGCTCGGATCTTTGGCGGCGAAAGAGCTTCAAGAGCGATCCTGCGATAGCGATGGGCCATTGGCGGATCGGATGTAACAATAGTGTGTACAATTTGGTATCCGCCATCCTCTTCGATAATAGCTGCCAGCTCTGGGTGAAGATCATTACCCCAACGCCAAACACGCGCATCCACCTCGGACTTGAATAATTCAGGATGACGTCCCACAAACTCGATATCTGATCGCCGAGTTATTAGGTAGGCACCTTCATCACTGCCCGGTGGGGTGACCCAAGGCACCGGATCATTGTCACGCACTTTTTTCCAAGCAGCGAAGGGACAGGAGAGGCTTTCTGCTCGAAAAATATCTTCCGAGACACCAGAGTTGGATCTCTTCATGCTAACCACCATATCAGAAAAGGAGTATTCTCTAAGTATTATAAAACTCAAAGTCGCACCATGGCTCTGGATAGTACCAAGCCATGGCATAGCTGTCGATATTGGTTGATTTCGTTGAACATTTTTAGATAGCTTGCGCGACGGTGCTCCAGCGCTTCTTCACGCTTCTCAGGTGTTACAAGCTTGGTATCAGCGGACAAGTGTTCCAGCACCTCTACTGCCTTTACCAGCTTGACCACTGGCTGCGCCGGTACCGTCTCAGAAAGGTAGTTGCGCCCTTTGTACTGACAGCAATTTCCGATCCGTGTGCTACTGCCACGCTATTTTCCTGGCCATCATTAACACTCGAGAATATATGTAATTTATAGCCATTATCAATACTCATTATTATGGATTAAAAATGCATCCGTACCTGAAAAGCAATGGATCTTGGCCGGTCAGCAAGTGCTTGTCCTGAACCAGGAGACGATGGCAGTGGCGACCAGTAAGTCGCTGTAGCTCTATCGTTAAGGTTCTTGCCAATCACAGCCAGCTCCCACTTTCCATCCGGAGAACCAACTGCGACACGAGCGTCCAGCTTGGCATGGCCAGGCTGTATGGACATTGGCTCGGCATTAGCTTGCAGATAATAATCGGATGTAAAAAGCAGATTAGTATTTAGTCGAAGCTCCAGGGTGTCACTCAGCGGCGTACTGTAAGACAGCCCGAGATTACCACTGAACTCTGGCGAAAATGCTTGTCGCTTACCACTCAGATCTTGTACACAGTTGGGCGTTTGCGTGCTGCCTAGCTGGGTGCAAGGCCCCACCGGATAGCTCTCATAGCGGGAGTTGAGATACGCTACATCAAAGCTAAACAGCAATGAGGGGGTCATGCTCAGAGTGCCAGACAACTCTACACCTTTGGCTTCTGACTCAGCAGCATTATCAATAATGCCGAGGGGGGTGCCAGATGCTTGAACAGTATAGGAGCTAACCTGCAAATCTTTGTAGGTGCTGTGGAAAACGGCCAGGTTTAACGTCAGCCTATTATCAAAGTGAGAAGTCTTTAAGCCGACTTCATAAGCATCGACGGTTTCCGGATCAAATGAGCTATTCAACAGGTCTGCAGCATACCCCCCCGCTTTAAAGCCGCGAGTATATGAAGCATAGGCCATCGCATCGCCTCCGAAGTTATACTCCAGGGTGATCGACGGCATCCAGCCACCATCCCTACGTTTCGGCTTAGCGAAGTTTCCCTCAACGATACCCAAAAGTTGCCTCAGTACCTCTACCCCCTCGGGGGGGCCAGGTATAAATTGATCATAGTTAAGGCCATCACCTGAAATACCTATTCTATTATATCGACTGCTTTCTTTTTCAACGTGGGAATACCTCAGGCCCAGGTTGACACGCAAGTCAGGTCGTAGATGTACGGTGGCCGCGCCAAAGACGGATACAACCTCATCTTTGGGCTTGTTGAGGGTAAAGTTTCCTATCGGGTCAAAGGGCTGAAAGCCGGGAGCAAACATCCCGAACGGTGCAAAAAAATATCCTTGTCCTGTCAGGATCGTAGCGCGACTACGACTGTAATAGGCTCCCGCCATTAAGTCTACAATGCGCTCCCCTATGGTTTCCCAACGCAGCTCCTGACTGAATTGTTTAAAGTTTTCTTCCCCTATATTTTGTAATCCGTACGTGCTGTTGACCACACTGGCATTACGGGCTGGCACCACTGTTGACAGATTAGTATAATCGTGATCGTAAAACCCGGTAATGGCTACAACCCGATACGCATCCAAATTGATAGCGGACTGCAGGGATACCTCCAACATATCCATGTCAAAATAGCTGGGACCATTGACCGTACGATGATTCAGGTCATCATCTATTGAGCTATTCTGATTTTTCAGGTAGCGACCACAGGCGCCCGACGGGGGGCCAAATACAGCATCCGGCGGACAGTTCACAGCTTCAGAATTGTAAATGGATCCATCTCGCATCCGCGCCACGTCAATGCGACCATCAAACTCCAAGATATCAGTAGGCGCCCAGTGGAACGAAACACGACCAATTTTATTATCTAAGTCAGGGCCATAGTTATCCAGTAAATTATTTTTTATATATCCATCCATCCCCGACACTCGACCCGAAACTCGAACAGAAAGATCGTCAGTAAGAGGTGCGCTGACGCCACCCTCAAGGCTATACTCTTTATCGGAGGGCGAATATAGAGCTGCCAAATTACCTTCAAACTCCTGCCCAGGCTTTCGAGTAGTAATGTTCAAAGCCCCAGCAATGGCGTTATTGCCAAAGAATGTTGTTTGCGGCCCCCGCAGTACCTCAATCCTGTCCACATCAAAAAAAGCAATCCGAGAAGCCCGTGAGCGGCTACGGTATATACCATCGACAAAAGTGGCAACCGATTGCTCAAACCCCAGATCATTGCCCGACCCTACCCCCCGGATAGTGATTGAGTCAGAGGCTGGTACTTGGGAAATGTTAACACTGGGCATTCGGGCCGCAACATCTTCAAGAGTTCGCAGACCATCTCTTTGCAATATTTCGCCAGTGACTAAGGATACAGAAATCGGAACATCCTGCAGTCTTTGTTCCCGCCTCTGGGCAGTAATAATTATTTCGTTCAGACTCGGCGCCTGAGTGGTCGGTGCTGCAGACGGGTTAGAATGGCGATGGGGCTCATTGCCCGCTGTATCACCCCCTACAACAATAGTACTCTCATCGACAACACGGTAATTGAGACTGGTACTTTCCAGAAGCCTATCAAGTGCTTCGGATGCTGAGTAGGAGCCTGTGAATGCTTCTACAGTAAGATTTCGTACTTCATCTTCAGCAACAATGATTTGTAGCCCTGCTTGCTCCGCCAGGCTGGACAAGGCTTGGCCCAAGGGCTGCTGCTCAATAATTATGTCTACGACCGTGGATAAATCCTGGGCTAGCAGGCTACTGGTAGCCATCATAAAAAAGCAACCTGCTAATGTTCTTAGTTTTTTTCTAACACCAAAAACTGTCCTAGAGTTGCTTATCACGAATAGACTCCACGCTGGTATTATTTTGGTGACCCACAAGGTACAACGTATGACACAGCCATATCCGACACGCTATTGCATAAATTAGTGTACCAGCGTAATGTTATTGGGGTCTGGGGAGACAAAAGCACTGACGTTTAATAATTTTGGGCTTGCTAGCTTGGGCATAAAGCAGAGCATATTTCTTTTTCAATACACCTCACGGGGGTCGTATCATCCTATGCATGCCATAAGACCTGGGCGGAAACGCCTTGTTCATGGCGTCAACATTGGTTGTCGGCCCACTCTCAGGGTGCGGTGAGCTTGGCGGCTCAACGACTTCCAGAGATAAGACGTGCATAAGCACCTTACCATGACAGAGTTCTAAGCTGGCACCATAAAACCTGTCAGGCAGGAAATCATCACAACAATGTCAACATCACCTGAAAAAAATCACCTACACCGCGTATTTATTGACAGTAGTGATTCGTTACAGAGCTATCTATATCACGCCCTCGGGTCGCGGGAAGAGAGTGCCGACCTGCTTCATGACTGTTATGTGCGCCTGGCCAGGTCAAAGAAAATCCTCCCTTCAGAGGACGATACTCGCGCCTACCTGTTTACGATTGCCCGAAACCTTGTCACTGACTCGTTTCGCAAGCGATCTACCAGAGGCTATGATAAACAGCTAGACATCGAAACTGTTGAACTGCCAGACAGCGGGCCTACCCCACCAGAAGTGCTGGAATACCACCGCTTGAGAAAGCAGGTCAAAGCAGCAATACTCAAAATGCCTGAAACCACGAGAATCGTTTTTGGCATGAAACGTTACGAAGCCCTCAGCAACAACGAGATTGCTAATCGCCTGTCAATCAGCACTCGCACCGTAGAGCGAAAAATGGTTGAAGCAATGGCCTTGATCAGGCAGCACATGGATGGAAACAATGGCCGCAAATGAACACACTTCCCGCCAAACTATCAGCAACGCTCGCTGGTTCACTAGAATAAGGTCAGGCGAGGCCTCCAATCGTGAGCGAAACACTTATGAGAAACGCATGGGTAGCGATCCCACCTTCAGCAGCGAGCAAACCAAAATGGCTGAAATCTGGGACATTGCCCTTGACCTGGAGAACGATCCTGAGGTGCGCAAGGCAACCACCCTTACGTCAGCACCTGCTCCATCAGGCAAAACCCAATCCCGCCACCGAGCCATACCCGCTCTGGCAGGAATTGCTGCAACTGTAATTTTCGTGTTGAGCGCAGTACTGTTTTGGTCAAGTAAAGCCCCCCTCCAGCCCACCTACAGCTACTCAACTGCAACAGGCGAGCAAAAGACAATTCACCTAGAAGACGGCTCAACAATAAAACTCAATTCAGGTACTCAAATCCAGCTTTTATTCGATGCCACTCAGCGCCAAGCTCGGCTGCTTACTGGCGAGACGACCTTTAAAGTCACACCCGACCCCAAAAGACCTTTTGAAGTCCATACGCAAAACGGCATTATTCGTGTTCTCGGGACCGTTTTCAATGTTGAAATTGTTGATCAGCATACAGCTCAGGTCTCCGTCCTTGAAGGCGAAGTACAGATCGTTACCAGCGATCGCGATACACTTCTCCAAAAAAATCAGGCCGTTCGCTTCGACTCGAACGGACAAGGCCATATTTCGGCCACAGCCACTGAACGCATTCGCAGTTGGCATAAGGGCCGTATCCGCTTTGATGATATGCCCCTGAAGGCAATCCTTGAAGAATACAATCGCTATTCCAACACCAAGTACTATGTAGACCCCAAGGATGAAGCAGTGCGCTTTTCTGGATCCTTTACTCTTAAAAACAAAGACAAGCTGATCAAGGCTGTCCAGGACTCTTCCGGCATCCGCATCTACACCGACAAAACGCGCTCCTAGCACTTTCAGCAGCTATCCTTGCTACTCTTAAAAAGCTTAGCTACTGCAGCAGTGACAACCTGAATACAGCTATAATCATAAAAACCTGAAACTTACCTAAAGCTATACACAAACACAGACTCTAGCCCCCGGTAATCCACCAGCTACCCCCCAATGCCCGGTATAGATTCAGAGCACTCTGGTAGCGCGACAGTTC
>JBBAFY010000105.1:0-6917 GCA_041655135.1 Tissierellales bacterium | reverse complement strand
GCGCCGCACAGGACAAAAAGGGCTGGCAACCGGAGAAGAAACGGCCTCGCAAGGTATCAACTGCGTTGAAGGCTTATGCGCTATTGGCGACCAGCGCGGATCGTGGAGCGGTCAGGGATCTGGAAAAATTAGAGAGGCTGGAGTGATCCTTTAAAAAAAGGGTTCGTAGCAAGTATTTTATGGATTACAGTGCTGGTGTAACGTATCGGCAAACACCTTGTCAGCCTTAGGAGGCTAACATAATGCCCTTTAAGACAATCCTTCACGCGACCGATTTTTCCGACGCCTCTCTGCCGGCTCTCGAACAGGCACGCAAACTAGCCCGCCATCACAAAGCAGAGCTACATGTGCTGCATGTGGAAGTTTTGCTCGAAGCACGCTACTCGGCCCTGGCCGTTGATACTCTGACCTTTCAACGTGAGCAAAGCGAGCAACAATTTCGCGCCCTGCTTTCCAGAACTGGCGATGACGAGATTATTCAGGCTACCGTAAAACATGCTCGTGTGCCCGTAGCTATCGCCGAGTACGCTGAGCGCAATCGTATTGATTTGATCGTGGTGGGCAGTCACGGCTACTCAGGCATCGATCGTTTGCTGATGGGCTCGGAAGCCCGCAAGCTAATTCGCCACGCTACCACACCGGTACTGGTGGTGAGGCCCTGTGATGGGCCGAAAGAGACAACTGAGGCGCCCTATAGTCATTTATTGGCACCGGTCGACTTCTCTGATGCCTCCATGGTAGCGTTGCAGGAGGCCGACAAGCTGACATCTCTCTACGCTGGCAAGTTGACGGTGCTCCACTCACTTGATGTGGTAACACCAACCCATTATGCCTATGCCTCCAACAATACTCAGCTACCGCTAGCACGCCAGGCTTTGAGTCAGTTTATTACCGATGCAGTACTGACGACTGAACCCGACCAAATCCTCTCGTCCGCATCGGCCGCCGTGAGCATCCTGGAAACAGCTGAAAGCCAGGGCTCGGATCTCATTGTAATAGCTCGCTCGGGCATGAGCGGCTGGCAGCGCTTTTTCGTTGGCAGTACCACTGAGCGGGTACTGAATGGTGCGACTTGCGATGTGTTGGTGCTACCGACAGCCTAACCGCACTGATCTATTCAAAGCCTATACAGATAAAAGCTCCAGAGTTCGCAAGCCAAAATATTTTCACTAATTGGATGGCATTCTAGATTGCCTATCAATCTGACGGTGAGTTCAACCGGGCAATGCAACATACTGCGACCATCAGAACAAATGGAATAGTTGCATTGCCCGGTTGAACTCACCGCAGGGTAATTGTGCGCGAGTACTCCAATCCCATTCTGATACACTGTACTTTTTTAACATAAAAAGGAGTCACATATGTCCTTATTAGAAGCAAACAAACAAGTGGTTAGAGATTTTTTCAGTGCCTTGGGCAGCTTTGACTTGGATGGCATTCTTAAGACTGTGGCAGAGAACATCGTGTTGACAGTGCCCGGAACAGCCTGTTTATCAGGAACTTATACGCTGGCGGATCTATCCGGAGTAGCTGGGCTATTGGGCCAGGCCTGTCCCGACGGTATTACATTTACGATCAAGGAACTGACCGCGGAAGATAATCGCGTTTCCTGCATAGTAGATGGTAACGGTAAGTTGGCCACTGGCGGGAACTACACCAACAGCTACCACTTTCTTCTCAAACTCCGCGATGGAAAGATTTTTGAGACCTATGAGTATATGGATACCTTGAAGGTGGAAAGTCTTTTTGCTCCCATGCTCAAAGCCGAGAAGCAAGAGTAACTTGTGACGACGTTCAGGCCCGGAAAGTCGGGCCTGGACTGGCTTCAATTTCTAGTCTTTCGCAGAAGAGCCGTTACTTCGATAGCAAAAAATATCCGAATAGCTTCCGGCAATACGTACTTTCGCGTAAGGCTGGTACTCTTCGGATACAAGAAGTTCCTGAATCACTTCAGTTGACAGGTCCGGACATAATCAGATCACGCGCCGCCGCTATAAACATGGGAAGATGGTAAAAACCGGTGTGCGCAAGCTTTAACTCGTTCAGCTTTCCTGTAACCAAACTATTGAAGGCAATAGCCGACGCGGTGGCATTGCGAAGCTGACCCCAAACCTGGAAGACATGGAGCCTCGCCGGATCAATGCGTGCGCCGCCCGCCGCCTCATAGAGCTCGAGAAACCTGTTCCAATCAAGGCTGTGACCAGCGGTATTGCGAACGTAAGCAAGATCCTCGGCCGGGTCTCCGATATGGACAAACTCCCAATCGATCAAGGCGCTCAGGCTGCCGTTATCTAGAACCATGTTGTGGAAGCCTATATCACCATGACAAAGCACGGAGCGCTCTCCGGAGTCAGGGAGGTGATCCAGAACCCAGCTATACAGCGCAAGAATCGCCGGAGAAGGATGCACGACTTCCTGTACATAGATGTCGCGAAAGCTAGATATATACCGCTTCGCCGTTTCATAGGCGGACATGCTCCATAGCTCGGTGTTGATCGATTCAGTAAGATCGCCCAGTTCAAGCAGAGGAGGAAGCGCATGGAGCTCCGCCAGCGTCTTGGCTAAAACCGTAAGCAGCTCATCAGAGATAGCAGAGTTGGCGCTGAACACATCACCTCCCGGACTGCCAGGAGCGCGACGCATGATCATAAAATCGCCACCAGGCAGTAAACGAGGTTCAACATCCACCCAATGCGCTTCGGGCGCGGGGAAGCCCTGTGCATAAACTGCTTTCACGACAGGATATTCATTGACGACGCGATGACAATCGTTGTCCAGGATCGGCTGGTCGCGGTCACGCCGCATGACGAACTCACCGGACAGCGCATTACCGCTTACGCTGAACAGGAGTGTCTCCTTCCCAAAGCCGCCAGAGAGGACTTGCAAATCATTCACAAGTATACCCGGCTCGTCGAAACGGTCGGCCAGATAGGCGGTCAGTGCATCTGTCGTGATCTGTGGGTGATCGTCGCTTGCAGCAGCCGTTCGACCGTCGCCCATCTTTGAGATCCAGCTAACATCCCAATCCACCAGCGACGTTGTGATTTGAGTCCGGATGCTCGCCTCCAGTCGCTGATCCGCGGTGAGCTTACCCGTGAGCCGCGCAAAATCAGCAATTAGCCTGCGAGCCTCGTCCTCCACGGTTTCAAGACATTCCAGTGTCGCGGCGCGTTGCGCCTCCTCTCCCAGTCCAATCAAACTTTCCACAACCTCCGGCAAGCTTTCGCGGAGCAAATTCGACATGTTATTGGCTTCAGCGGCAAGGCTTTTCAGACGCGCCTGCTGGGTTTCAAGGCCGCTGCGCTCTCTATTTTGCAACAGGGTCAACACCGAGCGAACCGCTTCCAGGTCTGACCCGAACCCCTCCTCCGAACCAAGAAGTCGATCAAGTAATGGGCGCAATGTAGTGAGCAACTGTTCTACTGGAATTTGCAAAGTACTCTCCTGATACAAATAAGAGGTGTGTGCCGGCGGAGTGTACACCGCCAAGCTGGATTCGGGCCAACAGCATCTCCACTACAAATGGCCGTCGTTCCTTATACAGGTTGTCCGCCATATACGAAAATTTATCCGAGTAACGAGCTAGACCAGCATGCTTCAAAAGCCTGGCCTCAGTACTTGCCCTCCTCAGAGAGAAATCATCAACCCCAACTGCGGTCCATTGCCATTCAGTTCCAGCTCCAGGTCATTGCCTCCCCCTGGCTCTGCGCGAAACCTTGTCCAGCGATAACCTGCGACCAAAGTAGATCTCTTGGTTACAGGATACTGGAAGCCAGCAACCAGGTTGTAATACCGTGCTTTATCAATATTAAATCCTGCACCATCAAGTTTTACTGCCCAGGACAGCTTACCGCGAAGAGGCCCTTCTGCAATTACGCCCATTGCGAGATCTAACCATGACTCATCTGCCTTGAGGCGGGCATCGTGGCTGCTGATTTCCACGTCAATGCGCGTATGACGTAAGCCTATGTAGGGTGAAAACCTTACTTCTCGAGCCGTCGGTAGCTCCAGCGTATAGTGACGTCCGTAGCCCAGCTCTCCCATTAGTACCCTGGCATCCACTGCCTGGTTAAAGAATGGCTTAAACTCGCGATCGCGGAAGCGTATGCCAATACCTTCGGCATAGAAAAATTGTCGATCATTCCCATAGCGTAGATAGCCCATAAATGCCGCGTCCAGATTACCACCAATATCAACGGCACTGAGATCCAGGGGAACCGATAGCGGTCCCATGCCAATATCCCCGTCAACATCCGGCAACCACAGGTAGGGAGCTATTAACCATTGATAATCAGCCTGGGCCGGAGCCGTTTCGGTGCTTGCTATTGCGGCAACCATTGGTATCCACAGCATGAGCAAGCAGAAAAGGCGTTTTCGAGTGGTCGTGAACATATCTTTTTTTATCATTGTGCCCTACCTACAAGACAAGACTTTGTAGATTTGAGAATCAAGTGGGTGACTCTGACCTATCGTCAGACTCTTTGAGAGCTGGGTTAACCATAACTTTCCCACCAGAGGATGCAGTGCGCATTTTTGTAAAGCGTTCTGGCAGCGCCTCCAGTGGAATGACATCGCTGATCATCGCATCTGCTATATCATTCAAGTCTTTACTTTTTGACGCAAGCGTTTCGATGGTGTAACGAAAGTCCTCAACGCTGTAAGCCATGCTGAATAACAGACTGACTTCCTTAGCCATCGCCACTACTGGAAGAATAGTATCGCCGACATTGCAGCCTCCCAGAGAGAGCACTGTACCTTCGGGGCGCACGAGATCAATGGCTTGCTGCAGCATGCCAGGGACCCCAACCCCTTCGATAACAATATCCGGCACCCCACCCAAAGCCTTGGCAACACGCTCAGACAACTTGTCACCGGTTTGAAGAAAGTCACTGGCACCAACAGTCTGGGTAAGCGCCTCCCCAGTCCTGCTACGGGCGATAGCAACGATGTCCCTGGCACCCAGGTGGTGCGCCCAAAATATTGCTCCAGCGGCAATAGTACCCGCACCCAGCACGGCAATTTTTGTGGAAGGCTCAATACTTAGCTTACGCACGCCGCGCAGACTCGAGGCCAGAGGTTCTATCAACGCACCATGCTCGTAGCTGAGATTATCCGGCAGCTTGAAAGCCATGCGCTCTTGGATCACAACGTATTCGCCGAAGCCCCCTGTCATCATTGCAAATTGCGGGCAGCGCATCGGCGTACCGGCCAGGCATGCCTCGCATTGGCCACAGCTGGATAGCGGCAAGGCAGTGACACGATCACCTAGGGCGAGGTTTTTACAGCCAGCGCCAAGCGCAACTACCTCTCCTGCATATTCATGGCCAAGAGCAGTGCCCTCCGGGTAGTCAAATGGACTACCACTGGTCATAGCAAAATCTGAACCACAAACACCGCAGCGATGAACGCGAATAAGCGCCTCCCCCACTCCAGGCTCGGGGATCGGACGCTCAACAAGTTCAGGGGAACTCTCGCTCTTGGTGTAGATAGCTGTTTTCATAGCGTATTACTGGTTGCTCATTAACCCTGTCCAGTATAAGGTATTGACTCGACCTATAAAACCGTTTATCTAATTTCTGCAACTGCCCATAGAGAGAACCACCTTGAAAAACAAACAAGCAGGCGCGCTGTTGCGCTATAGTGATGTGACCCCGGAATGGTTAACTCAGGCGCTGCGCAATGAGTGGCCTTCTATCACGGTCGAAAGCGTTAAACCAGGCCCGGTATTTGGCTACAAACAAAACAAATTTCGAGTGGAGGTAACCTACGATGCCGCCAGTCGAGAAATGAATCTGCCCAATACGTTTATCGTCAAGGGCAATTTCCCCGGCGAAAACGACCCCTCTACCGGCTCCGCCTGGGCCATGGCTAATGAGTTGCGCTCAATTCGCGACATCGCGCCACTAGTGGATGCCCCGGTAATGCCTCGCTCCTACCATATAGTAGTGGAAGAGGAGGCTTCATCGGTACTCATGGAAGACCTCACTCCAAAAGGCGCTATCTTTTTTGATGCTTTTAGAACCCTTAGCCTCGGCCAGGCAATGGCTTTTATGGATGCCTTTGCTCGTATGCACGCCAGCTCCTGGAATAGCCCTGCTTTCTTGGATGGCGGAGAAATGGGGCCTGCGACCCTGGCTGGAGAAAACCGCAAGCTGGTAAATGATGTCTACTTCCCAAGTTTTTTTGCTCCCGAAAACTGGCAATCTTATATAGAGTTACCTCGTGGCCGCGCTCTGCCCAATAAATTCCAAGACCTTGCTACTGCCCAAGCGGCCTGGTCACGCATGTGGGAAACAGTGAAACAATCAGCTATGGTTGTGATCCACGGCGACGAACACCTGGGCAACTTGTTTGTAGACGCTCAGGGCAAAGCCGGAGTAATTGATTGGGTAGCCCGACCCGAGCACTGGCCCGTGGGTATTTCGTATTTCATGCTCTGTGCGTTGGATATCCTGGATCGCCGTCGTTGGGAGCGGGCTTTGTTATCCCACTACCTCACGCGGCTGAAATTCTACGGTGCTGCCGATGTACCTGCTTTCGAAGAGGCCTGGTTCCTATATCGCTGTGCAACCTTTTATCCCGTGGTCACCTGGCTCAACAATAGCGGTGTATGGCAACCAGAAGCCATCAATACTGCCAATGCGGTGCGGGCAGCGACAGCAGCCATGGACCATGACGCCATGGGCCTGCTGGGGCTCTAGAAGCTAGAAGGGCTGCCTTTGATTTGCCCAGCGTTATCTTTCTGCCATAAAGGGTGCACCGGGGAGGAAGCCCAAATACGCGTCAAACGCTGAAGGGAAGGCCACCAGCTCCAGCTCCCTACCAGGGTCGGTAGCGTAGGTGGCAATGACCCCTTCCTCCCGGAGAACATGGTTTCGAGTGTACCCGGCACCATGGAGCCTCTCGATTACAGCTGC
>JBBAFY010000104.1:0-7292 GCA_041655135.1 Tissierellales bacterium | reverse complement strand
TGAATCTAGGAGTAGAGTTTGAGAAGCATTCAGTTCATAAAGACAAATCAGACACTGAACTTGCTATAGATTATGCTATAGATAAATGTGCTAATGATATAGTACTATTAGGTGTTACAGGTAGTCGTTTGGATCATACCATTGCAAATATATCAGTTTTATATAAACTGGCCAAACAGAATATCAATGCAGTTATCATAGACAGTCACAATGAAATATATTTAATAAAGGATAGACTAAAATTATCTAATAAGGATAATCATTTTGTTTCCATAATACCTTTAACTGACTCAAGGGTCACCCTCAGAGGCTTTGAGTATGAAACTCATTCTATGGACTTTCAAGTCGGCACATCTTTAGGAATAAGTAACCTTATAAAGGACAAAGAAGGCGAAATTGAAATTAATTCTGGTGTATGTCTTGTTATAAGATCAAAAGATTAATTAAAGGGTCAGTTTACTGACCCTTTTAGTAACACTTATTTTAATAGTTGAATAGTATATAGTAATAGCATTATGAGGGGTGTCTATATGAAAAGATATAGAAGGTTTAATTTAAAACGAAACTTTATTGATGGAAGCATTAAGAAATTATTGGGGGTCGTTTTAGCCATATTTGGTGTAATAATAATAATACAAGTAATACCTATAAAAGCTTGGATATTTGCATTAGGGTTACTTTTTATTTGTCTAGGATGGTTTTTATATAAAATTTTCTAAACATATATCTATAATTGGTGCAAAAAATCAGACAGGCTTCCAATATACTGGAAGCCGTTAATTAAGCCTTTTGCTCGAAATCAAAGATTTCGGAATATGCTTATAATGCTCTTTCAACATTACCTGATCTGATGCATCTTGTACATACATGAATTCTCTTTGGAGTTCCATTAACCATAGCTCTTATTCTACGTACATTTGGAGACCAAGTTCTATTGCTTTTCTTATTTGAGAAAGTTACTAAGTGACCTGACACTTTTCCCTTACCACATACTTCACAGAACCTTGCCATAAAAACACCTCCTTAACCTCTAGCTTTGCTAATTACACTTATTTATCATACATTCTAAAATCAACATATATCATTGTATCATACCATAGGTATTCTTTGCAATATAAAGATATTTTTATCACTTAACAATAAAAAAATTATTATTATTTATTCTTAAGTTGAAGATAATACAATTATAATGTAAAATGAAATTATAAAATCCTTTATCCACTTTTCTATTAATAAAAGGAGGACTGTAAATGGCAGGTAAATTGACCAATATATATGGCTCAATAAATATTGATGAAAGTGTTTTGGAGACTATTGCTGGCTTGGCAGCCACAGAGAGTTATGGTCTTGTTGGAATGTCTAGTAGAAATGCTACAGATGGACTAGTAGAATTATTAAAGAAGGATCACGTTAAGAAAGGCGTAAAGGTTTATTCTGATGGTGAAAGAGTTGTAGTAGATTTATTTGTAGTAGTACAATTTGGTACGAAGATATCTGCTGTAGCTGATAATATCATTGATAAGGTAAAATACAATATTGAGAATTTGACTGGATTAAAGGTTGAAAAAGTAAACATAAATGTACAGGGAGTAAGAGTACAAAAGTAGGCTAAGGAGGTACTAATATTGAAAGTCCAATATATAGATGGGAATACGCTCAAAAAATTATTTTTTGGAGCAGCTAACTGTCTTGAAAAAAACAAAGAAGCTGTCAATGCACTAAATGTTTTTCCTGTTCCTGATGGAGATACTGGTACAAATATGTCATTGACTATGCAATCTGCAATTAAACAGATAAGGACCTTGGAAACAGATGATGTAGAAAAAATAGTAACTGCCGCATCTAATGGTTCACTAATGGGAGCGAGAGGCAACTCTGGAGTGATTTTATCTCAACTATTTAGAGGTTTCGCTAAAGGTCTAAAAGGAACAAGTAAAGTTGATACTTCTATAATTGCATCGGCCTTAAAACTTGGCTCTGATACTGCCTACAAAGCTGTCATGAAACCTATTGAAGGAACAATACTAACTGTTGCTAGAGAATGTGCTGAGATAGCTATGGAAATATCAGAAAAACAAACAGATTTAGTTGAGTTCTTAAGGGCAGTTATTAAACATGGTGAAGAAGCATTAAATAGAACACCAGAAATGCTTCCTGTACTAAAACAAGCAGGAGTTGTCGATGCAGGAGGAAAGGGACTTATAATGATTTTTATAGGAGCTTTAGAAGCTTTAACAGGTAAAGAAGAGACATTATTTGACGAAGTAATTATTGACAATAATATTACTCAAAATTTTATAGAAGCTGAAGAAAACATAACTTTTGGTTATTGTACTGAATTTATAATAAATAAATCAAAGGTAAATTATGATGTGTTTAGGGATGAAATAGTCAATTTTGGAGATTCTATGCTTGTAGTTGGTAGTGATGATATTATTAAGGTACATATCCATACAAACGAACCTGGTCTTGTACTACAAAAGGCAATAATGCATGGTGAACTTATAGATATTAAGATTGATAATATGAGATATCAGCATAGGAGTAATTTAGCTGATGGTACTGCTACAACAACTATTGGAGGCTCAGCCTCAAAGGAAAGTAAAAAATATAGCTTTATTACTGTTTCCATGGGAGAAGGTCTTTCAAACGTATTTCAGGATTTAAATGCTGACTATGTGATTACAGGTGGGCAAACTATGAATCCAAGTACTGAAGATATACTTAATGCTATTGATCATGTTTATGGTGAGAATATTATTGTATTACCTAACAATGGAAATATAATTTTAGCTGCTACTCAAGCAAAAGAATTAAGCAATAAAAATGTGGAGGTACTACCAACAAAAACTATTCCACAAGGAATTGCTGCCTTAGTTACATTTGATGAAGAACTTAATGTAGAAGAAAATGTGGGAAAAATGAAAAATGCAATAACTTTAGTGAAAAGTGGCCAAGTGACATTTTCTGTAAGAGATACACTTATGGAAGATAAAGAGATTAAAAAAGACGATATTATGGGGATTTTTGATGGAGAAATTGAAGTGATAGGTAGCAACACTCAGGATGTAGCATTTGATTTGATTAAGAAGATGCTTACTGATGATAGTGGTCTAGTAACTATATTTTATGGCAATGACATATCTGAGGAAGATGCTACAGAATTAGGAATTAGAGTTGAAGAAGAATTTGACGATTTAGACATAGAAGTGGTTTTTGGAGGTCAACCTCTCTACTATTATTTAATCTCAGTTGAATAACTAGATGAGTATATTTTGAAATAGCAAGAATTCAAAGCAATAGATTTTGAATTCTTGTTTGTTTTTAATATAATATATATAGCAAATCATTGAGGTGAGTATTTTGGAAAGAATTGAAAAAAATGTTCAATATATTAAAGGTGTTGGTCCCCATAAAGCAAAGTTATTAAGCAAAATTGGTATAAATACAATAGAAGATATAGTTTTCTACTTTCCTAGATTATACGAGGATAGAAGAAATTTAAAGAAAATTGCAAGTGTAGAAAATGGAGAAAAAGTAAATTTGAAGGTTGTTTTATGTGGTGTCCCCCAAAAATACAGACATAGAAGAAACATGTCAATTATCAAAGTTTCTGCAAGGGATGATACAGGAATAATATTTTTATCTTGGTTTAATCAGAACTATATAACAAACAATATTAGCATTGGAGATATTATAATTGTAAGTGGAAGAATCAAGAGGATAGGAAATCAAATTGATATGCAAAATCCTATATTTGAAAATTATAATGAGAGTGGAAAAAAGACTGGCAGAGTAGTTCCCATATACCCGTTAACGGAGGGTTTGTCTAATAATGAATTAACTAAAATAGTTGAACAAACACTAGACAACTATTTAGATTATTATATAGATACTATCCCTCAGAGAATAATTGATGAGTTAGAATTATTTTCTTTCAAACAATCAATTAAAAATATCCATTTTCCTGAGGATAGATTTTCCTATAAGAAAGCTAAGGAAAGACTTGTTTTTGAAGAACTACTTTTTTTGCAGCTAGGGCTATTTATTATTAAAAGAAATAACACTCTCAATAATAAAGGAATTGTATTTTCAAAAAAAGATGAAACTAAAAAACTTATAGAATTACTTCCTTATAAATTGACATCTGCTCAAAATAGAGTTTTCAATGAAATAGCTAGGGACATGGAATCTCCTAAGCAAATGAATCGCCTAATACAGGGAGATGTAGGTTCAGGGAAGACTATTATTGCGGTTTTATCAATGTTAAAGGCATATGCTTCAGGATATCAGTCGGTAATGATGGCGCCTACTGAAATTCTAGCAAAGCAACATTATGAGAATGTAAAAGATTTATTTGATAAATTTAATATTAGATGTGAATTACTAACTAGTAATATTTTAGGTAAACAAAGAAAGGATGTATTGAGAGGGATAGCCGTTGGTGATGTACATATAGTAATAGGAACACATTCTGTTTTGCAAGGAAATGTTGTATTTCATAAATTAGGATTGGCAATTACAGATGAACAGCACAGATTTGGAGTTAGACAAAGAGCAACTCTTTCATTAAAGGGAGGTAATCCAGACGTTCTTGTTATGACAGCTACACCAATACCTAGAACATTAGCATTAATTCTATATGGTGATCTTCAGGTTTCAGTAATTGATGAACTTCCAGCTGGTAGAAAAAGAATAAAAACTTATTCCATTAATGAGGAAATGAAAATAAGAGCTTATTCTTTTGTAAGAGAACAAATAAATGAAGGCAGGCAGGCGTATATAGTTTGTCCATTAGTTGAAGAATCAGATACTATCAATGCTGAATCAGCCAATGAATTATATGAGATCTTAAGAAATAGCGTATTTAGCGATTTAAAACTTGGCTTGCTTCATGGCCAAATGAAAGCATCGGAGAAGGATGCTATAATGACTAAATTTAAGAATGGGAAAATAGATATATTAGTATCAACCACTGTCATTGAGGTTGGAGTAAGTGTACCTAATGCAAGCATAATGTTGATAGAAAATGCAGAAAGATTTGGATTAGCTCAGCTTCATCAGCTAAGGGGAAGGGTTGGCAGAGGAGAGTATCAATCCTATTGTATCTTAGTTAATGAAAGTAAAAGCAAGATATCTAAAGAAAGAATGCATATTATGGAAAGAACAAACAATGGATTTTTAATAGCTGAAAAGGATCTTCAAATAAGAGGGCCAGGCGAATTTTTTGGTACAAAACAGCATGGATTGCCAGATCTAAGAATTGCAAATTTATCTTCGGATATTAATACTTTGAACATATCTCAAAAAGTTGCCTATAGAATTTTAGAAGAAGATCCTTACTTATCATCAGAAGAATATAGGTTAATTAGAGAAAAAGTTTTGAAATTATTTAACAAAGAGTCTCAATTAATATCATTTAATTAATTTGTAAAAACAATGTGGAAAAATAGGATAATTGTATTATAAATTGAGTATTTTGTAAAAAAACATAATTTATTGTTTAGAAATTAATATTTTTATGATAAAATAATAAATAAAATGGGAGGAATATTTTTTGCGTGTGATAACTGGAAAGTCTAAGGGGAATAAATTAATTGCACCTAAAGGGCTTCATACTCGTCCCACATCTGATAATGTAAAGGAATCCATATTCAATATTATAGGTGATATTAATGATGATGCTCTAGTTCTAGATCTATTTGCAGGCTCAGGAAATGTAGGAATTGAGTTCTTAAGTAGAGGAGCTAGCAAGTGTTATTTTATTGATAATGATATAAATAGTATAAAGATAATAAAAGAAAATTTGGTAAGAACAAGGCTTTTAAATCAAGCTTTTGTATATAAGAATACTGCTGATAAAGCAATAAATTCTTTAAGCTCAAGGAGACTTGTCTTTGACTATATATTTTTAGATCCACCCTACGAAAATAATTTTTTAATACCTATAATCGAGAAAATAAGTTTTAATGATATACTGAATGATAAGGGTCTCATTATAGTAGAGCATAAAAGCAAATTAAACTTGCCAGGATGCATTAAAACCTTTATTAAGAAAGATTTTCGTAAATATGGGGGGACAACAATATCTTTTTACATCCAGGGGAGGTTAACTGATGAAAATAGTTTATCCAGGGACTTTTGACCCAATCACAAATGGACATTTTGATATTATTGAAAGATGTTCAAAGAAGTTTGAAAGAATGACAGTTTTAGTTCTGAATAACCCAGCAAAAAAACATATGTTTTCTGTTGGAGAAA
The DNA here is from genome assembly GCA_041655135.1 of Tissierellales bacterium. Classification (GTDB taxonomy): domain Bacteria; phylum Bacillota; class Clostridia; order Tissierellales; family Proteiniboraceae; genus Proteiniborus. The sequence continues at coordinate 1,031 of JBBAFY010000104.1, read as the reverse complement.
GAATGAATTTGATTAAGAAAGTGACTGAGAAATTCAATAATGTTGAGGTTGATTCATTTACTGGTCTACTAGTAGATTATATGAAAGAAAATAAGGTAGAGCTTATAGTAAGAGGATTAAGAGCTGTTTCAGATTTCGAATATGAGATGCAAATGGCATTAATGAATAATAGACTCTATGAAAATGCAGAAACATTATTTTTAATTGCAAGAAACAAGTATTCTTATTTAAGTTCAAGTATTGTTAAAGAAGTTGCTAGCTTTAATGGAGATATTACAGGTTTAGTGCCCGAAGTCGTAGAATTAGCAATTAAAGAAAAACTAAAGGGGGTATAAGAATGGATGTTTTAAAGCTTTTAGATGAAATTGAAGACATTATTGAGGGTAGCTCCACAATACCTTTTGCAGGAAAAGCGCTAGTAGATAAAGGTGATGTGCTAGATATTATTAAAGAAATAAGAATAAAACTACCAGATGAAATAAAGCAAGCAGAATGGATCAAAGAAGAGAGACAGAGAATTTTAGCTGAGGCACAAAATGAAGCAGACACTATGGTTGAAGAAGTTAAAATACATATTGAGGAAATGGTAGACCAGCATGAGATTACAAAACAAGCCTATGAAAGATCAGAGGAAATAATTTCAAAAGCTCAGAGTAATGCTAAAGAAATGAGAATAGGTGCCAAGGAATATGCAGATAGTTTACTAAAAGAGGTAGAAATTAATTTACGAGGTGTAGTTGATACTCTACAAAAAAACAGGCAAGAACTGAATAATTTTAAATAGCAAAGGGTCCTTATTAAAAGGACCTTTCTACTTATTGGTAATAGATTTTAAACTATATATAGTACCAATGAAGAAAGAAAAGACAATTGTTACTATTAGAATAATGAACTCTAAACTAATAGAAAATTTTAGGTTTTCCAACCAGTTTCCTACTAAGTAATATTCTATAATATTGTTATCTGAAAAAAATGACATCACAACAATATTCTTAAATAAAACTTTATATAGAACATAGCAATAAATAGAA
>JBBAFY010000103.1:0-7292 GCA_041655135.1 Tissierellales bacterium | reverse complement strand
GGATTGCAGGCAGCTTGCCATGACCATTTACCCTGGCTAACCATCAGAGAGATCAAGCAGTCTTCGGTAGTACCGACTCCTCCCCTGCGTACGTGCCGACGATGCCGCTGCTGATCGCACTATTGTTGTGCAAGCCCCACCGCACCTCTTTTAGCATTGACAGCGCTTACCCCTGAAAAGCCAAGATCTCCAGTGTATCCATATATTCACGAACAGCACGTATCTGGCCATTGTCAACAACGATCAGGAAGTGGTAGGTATTGTGATAGGAGCGCCCATTCTCTGCTGTGGCGACAGCTTCCACTTCGACTGCAACCCTGTTGCCCTCAGCAGTTGTTCCTCTGACCTGGTGTTTCATGCCATCGGGAAACCCCTTGCGCAGCATCTCCAGCAGCCTGCGAATACGAGAGTAATCTCGCTCCCCCGAGACACCTAACCTGCTCGGGTCGCCTAGCACCCACCAGGTGGCATCCTCTGCAAGCAAGGCAAGGGCCTTTTCGACGTCCAGGCCAAAGGCATAATCGAGAAAAGCTAGTGCTAACGATCTGTTCTTTTCAAGACTCTCCATCACTTTAATCTCTCTGCCTCGCACAAGGGTGTAATATAATCAGGTAATCCGCGCTCACCTCTCAGCAGATTAGCAAAGGTGGATACCTATAGGGGTTGAGTTGCAAAGCTGCGCCAACCCATAAAGTAACGTTTATTCAAGCATCAGTAATATCCAGACACTTCAGAATAGCGACAGCGGCAGTGCGGGGATCGCTGCGCTTCTCCACTATTTCTCCTGCCCAATGCTCCAGCAGATCGCGGACTGCACCTGGCTTATCTAATCGCTGCTGAAGCTCGGCAAAGGTCAATGCTTTGAGGCGCGCATGTGTTTGACGTCGGCGACGCTCAAAGAGTTCTTCTGGATGATCACCAAGATAATCTCGATGGCTTGCCAACGCCGCCACAACTGCCTCAAGACCATCAGCAGTTGTGGCTTGCACTCCCAATATAGGCTGCTGCCACTGATGCTGCCCACGACCTCGGTGCAGCGCCTCTCTAAGGGCCGCTAAAGTGCGCTCTACCCCTCCGGTATCGGCTTTGTTGACGAGATAAATATCACCAATTTCAAGCACACCAGCTTTTACTGCCTGCACAGCATCACCACTATGAGGTGTCACCACGACCACTACAGTGTCAGCGTGATTGACAATCTCCACCTCATTCTGTCCCACCCCAACGGTTTCAATGAAAATCCAGTCGAAATCCATTGCCGCAAGTACGGTCAAAGCATCTCCCGCTGCCGCCGCCATCCCACCCAGGTTTGCACGCGACGCCATGCTGCGGATGAACACGCCCTGGTCCGCGCCGTGCCGGGCCATACGGACACGATCACCAAGAATTGCTCCACCGGTAAAGGGACTCGATGGGTCTATAGCCAGTACAGCAACACGGAGGCTCGACATGCGGAGCTGGCCGATCAGAGTATTCAACAAAGTGCTCTTCCCTGCTCCCGGCGGGCCAGTAATCCCCACCACAGCTGTGCCCCTCCCCCTCTCTCCTAGCGCGGAAATCAACGGTGCTACGGTGGGGTCACTCGCTTCAATACGGCTGATCAGGCGTGCGGCCTGACGCCTGTCTCCTGCCAGCACAGCATCGAGCGTCGCCTGCTCGGCCTCTGATAGCTTTAAACTGGTCATTCTGACGACTCTCAAGCTTGTGACGAAAGTGGCTTGCCGGTCACCGACACGAGAAATTCGACAATTTCACTCGTAATTGAACCCGGCCCGAAAATACCTTTCACCCCGATCTCACGCAGCACGTCCTCATCGTCCGGATGAATAAGGCCACCAAGCATGACGGGGACATCATCGACGCCAGCGACACGCATTTTTTCCAATAGATCCCGCGTGTAATGAATATAGGTGGACGTGCTAAAACTCAGCCCCAGCACATCAGGGTCTTCGCTGAGAATCGCATTGATCATGCTTTCTGCAGTGTTGTGCTCACCTAAGTAGATCACTTCCACACCTTCGTCGCGCAACAGCTGAGCCAGTGTGCGGATACCCTTGCTGTGGACATCTGTACCCAACATGCCCAGCATACAGCGGATTTTTGCCCTACTCATAAATCAGCCTCTGTAAGTGAAAGGGGAAGTAATTGCGTTAAACGGATCGTACGGGAGCCCGTTTGCTACTCGCACGGTTCCCCACACCTCACCGATTGTGGCATCAACCATCAAGGCATCAATCATCGCGGGGTGGGTATTCTGACCAGCGCGAGCTGCGCGATAGAGTGAATTAATACGCTCTTCCAACAAGCGACTATCGCGTGCCTGCTTGCGGGCTTTGAAGCGCGCCAGATGTGCTTGCATGCGCGCGGTGTCGTAACTGAACCTTTTCGGTGGTTCAATAACATCGGGTGCAAATTTATTAACGCCGACAACGATACGTTGTTGATGATCCAGCTCCTGCTGAAAACGATAGTTGTACTCATCCATCCAGCCTTCGATGGTGCCTTCTTCAATAGCTCGGATCAGTCCAATCTCTTCAATTTTTGCTAATAGCGCAAGTGCTTCGGCTTCGATACGATTGGTTAGACTCTCTACATAATAACTGCCACCCAGCGGGTCGGCAGTGCGCGCCGCACCAACTTCATGGGCAAGAATTTGCTGAGTGCGGGTAGCAAGCTCACGCGCCTCTTCGGTAGGAATTGAAATAGGCTCGTCGTAGGTGCAAGTCTCTACCGACTGCACGCCACCAAGAATAGCTGCCAGTGTCTGTACTGTTGCGCGACACAGGTTATTGAGCGGCTGCTGGTAAGGCAGCGAGCGGCCTGACGTGTGACAAGCGATACGCAAGCGCATGCTGCGCGGGTCTTCCGCACCAAAGCGTTCTTTCATCGTACGTGCCCATACCCGGCGAAGAGCACGAAACTTGGCGATCTCCTCGAAGAAATCAATATCTGACGATGACACCCAGGCAAGGCTTGGAGCAATTTTGTCCACCGGAATGCCCTTCGCGATGAGATCACCTACCGTCAAGTTGATGATCGCCATGCCGAGAGCAATCTCACTAATCGGCGAAGCACCGCGCTCTCGCAAGTCATAAGCCTGAGGGCAGCCTAGAGCCCATTTCGGGCTGTGCTCAATGCAATATTCTATACACTCCACGGTAGTGCGATGACCAAGCTCCGCCGGCACAATGGCCTCACCCCAACCTCCCAGACGCAATTGTAAATGGTCTGGCATATGGGACCCCTGCAACCGTGAAAGATCTTTACCCTGACGCTTGGCCATCGCCACCACCAGTGGGTAGATCATCATAGTGCTGTGCCAAGCCACATCTGTCTCAGTGACATCAATGCCCTTCAGCAGAATCTCCAGATCACTTACAGTAGGCAAGGAGCAGCCCTCCTGACCAGCGTCTGCCCACAATGCAGGGTGGTCAGGATCAATGGCCTCTTGGCTCAGAGTATCCACCACCACATTAATACCCGCTGTACCCATACGTAGCGCATTTTCGATTCCTTCTCGGGTGTCCTCCGGCGCCCCATAACCAACGATATTACGCAGCGTCCACATACGGCTGCGGTACATCTGTGGATAGGCACCCCGAGTAAAAGGGTACTGACCGGGGTTGCCGAGATCTTTTTCGTAGTCAAACAACTCGCCCTGTTCCGGACCATAAAAGGGATCGGTTTCAAGCCCGCTCCAGGTTGCCGTACGGGACAGCCCCACCGTCGCATCCTCAAGGAGGGTTCGCACATTGGCGTCGGTTTTTTTCATCGCCCGCCACAGACCTCTTCAGTCAACAAGAATTTTTGAACCTTTCCGGAGGCATTGACCGGCAAAGTATCGGGAAACCGCCAGATTTTTGGTATTTTATGACGCGCGATGCGCTCACGAAGATAACTTATAAGCTCTTCTTCACTGGCCGCAGCACCTGGCTTAAGAACAACAGCAGCAGCAACTTGCTCCCCCCAGGTTTCATCCGGCACACCAAATACTGCCGCTTGAGAGACCGCCGGATGCTCGACAAGACGATCCTCTACTTCCCGGGGATAGATATTTTCACCGCCGCGGATAATCATTTCTTTGAGGCGCCCGGTAATCTGTATATAACCGTCCGCCCGCATATAGCCCATATCTCCGGTATGCAGCCACCCTTCCGGATCCAGTGCTGTTGCAGTCTGTTCCGGCATATCAAAATATTCCAGCATCACGCACCGTGAACGCAGACAAATTTCACCGATCTCCCCCACTGGGAGAAGCTCGCCGGTACCCTGAGAAGCGATCTTAATTTCTGACAGAGGCAACGGCGTACCTACTGTTTGGGTGATGCGCTCAATATCATCCCCCGGACGCGTCACACAGAGCGTGCCACTGGCTTCGGTCTGGCCAAACAGCGTAATCAGGCTCGCTCCCGTGGCTGCCTTCACACGCTTTACTAATTCCGGCGCGACTACTGTTCCACCTGTCACAATAGTGCTCAGAGAGCTCAGGTCAGTAGCAACGAAGTTATCACTCTGCAACATACCCACCAGCATGGTCGGCACCGCCATAGTCACCGTCACTCGATGCTTTTCTACACACTCCAGCATGGCTTCAGCACTAAATACAGGGAGCAACACCTGAGTCCCCTGATTAGCAAAACACCCAAAGGTAATAGTGGCACTACCCCCGATATGGAACATGGGCAACAAATTGAGCCAAACCCCACCCGGCGTCAGCCCCAAGCACTGGCTTCCCAAGCGAGCATTATTGACTATACCTGCGTGGTGTAGTACCGCGGCTTTCGGTTTACCTGTGGTACCTGACGTAAACAGGATCAACCCCGGACTGGTTCCCTCAACCTTGGGCAGCGGCTGTTGCGAAGCAGGCCTCCTATAGCGGGAAGGCCACTCATCCATATAGACAATGTGTTTCAATAGCGGCAGGCTGGCCTTGAAGCTTTCCACAGCCTTCTGGTTATCCTGCTCACGAAACACTCTGTCAGCAAACAATCCTCGGGCTGCACTCTGACGCAACATATAGGCCACTTCATCACCGCGACTAGCGGGATTGATTGTTACCAGCACCAGCCCCGCCAAGGCCGCGCCAAGGTGTAATAGCAACACATCGGTACTCCCTCCCGCCCAGGTTGCAATGTGGTCGCCCGGAGCATATTCACCAAGCAGCGCCTGCGCCACCCGCTCACTCTCTTCCAGCAACTCACGATAGGTCCAGCGCTGCTCACTCAAGGCGCATATGAGAGCCGTGCGATCAGGCGCTTGCGCTACCGTGTCACGGAAAAAGTCGCCAATGGAAACGTTGAGGAATTTTCCTTCATCCCAGGCTTTGACATACGATGTATCAAGTGGTGGTTGTCCAAAAAGTGTCATTGCAACTCTCATTATTGATAGGCCAACGAACGTGCTCGCTGAACAAGCTACGTCGCCCGCAACAATTTAGCATGGACATGCTACAGCGAGAACAAAAAAATGTCAAAATGAGAAAAAGTTGCCAACTCAGCGACTTGGCAACTAAAGAAACTGTGCAAGGAACTGATATTACGTATATTTTTCAACTAGGGCCTGCTAACACTACTTGAATAGTCGTCGCTGGAGGCCATTTTTTCGACCAGCGAGGCGGAAGGAGAGAAATATAGCGGGCTTATATGAACGACTGACAACGAAGCTGGGCGAGAAAATGGCCCCAGCCCTGCGGGTTGCGCCTGAACAAGCGCCCCTCTGCGTTGCTCCTCACTTATTTGGAATGACCAAACTACGCTCGTCGTGCCTGGATTGGCGCTTGTTCAGGCACAACGCCGACTATTCAAGTAGTGTTAACAGGCCCTAGGAAGGCAAAAGCAGCTTTGCTTCTAGAGCGTCCACCTCTTTAAGGATATTGCCAAAGTACTTCTTACTGATGTAGGGCTGGCTAATGAAGAGGAAGTGCCTTATACCCTCAATAATGGGTTTTTCTAATAGGTGTTCATCCGCCAGAGCTTGTACATGTGCGTGTTTCAACCAGCCAACCCACAGCCACCAGATACAGTCGATAAGAGTGTCAATAGCATAGGGTTCCGCTACAGGAGACATGTAACCCTGCTCCACCAGGGTATTCGTCTGGCGTAATAAAACAGCTTTGACATCGTTTATTAATCCCTGATATTCCTCAGCGGTCAGCAACTCCTGGTTCAGCAAATAGGAAGCGGTATTAAACAAGAAACGATAGCGCCAGATTAATTTGAATAATGCAGCATAGGATGCGACAAACTCTTTAGCACTTCCTGTTAAAGGAAAGTGTTCTACCGCATGAGTAAAATCCTGGTCCAGGTTTTTCAACAATGCTACAACAATATTGCGCTTGCGCTTGAAATGATAGGTCAAATTGCCGGAACTAATATTCAGGCTCTCAGCAATATGGTTAACAGATACTGATTCAGCACCAAAAGTATTGAACAATACCCGACTTTTTTCCAGTATCTGATTGTAAGTATTATTTTTTTCTGACCTGTTAATAGCCCGAGTAGTATTTTTTTTAGTATTGCGTGTCGCTGTACTTTTCACTAATTAAAACTCCACTGAGGAAAAATAAAAAGACCAATCAAGACAGGCTTTTGAGCCGTCATAAAATCCTAAAACTCTGCATACTTTGTTGTGCGGCTGACAAACTACAAGCTTGGGAAAAAGCGATTCAGCGTATAGATTTCAAACACAAGCACAATATTATTGACCCTGTTTCCCTTACACACCTTTAATAGTAGCCAGCCTGTGTTTGTGAGACCTGCATTTGTACCTTGACTGCCTGCTCAAACCTTAATAGCATACCCACACTAATACAAACAAAAGTAGAGAATAAATTATGGGGTTGCCTCAAGAGAGCTTTGCAAGCCGTGCCGCCCCAGCCATACCCCTCGCTCTTGCAGACAATCCTCTGCGGGTGGATCAGATCGTTAATGCTGAGATCTGCGGCGCACACTATTATACCCGAGCGCAGAGTGCTGACAGCAAAGCCTATCTAGGCACCGCAAGGATTGGTGCGATCAGCATTCTTCACTTTGAAAGTCAAGGGTTTCCCCGTTGTGACCGAAGACTCGACCATATTCGTTCCGATAATCTGGACCAGTTCGTGTTGTGTCTTCCCATTAACGCGCGGATTCAGATACAGCACCAAGGCCTGACGACGGAGATTCTGCCAGGCGAGTTCCTGTTATTAACCCGGCAGCCATATAGATATGCTATAATGGCTGCATGAATGAAGATGCTCGAACCCTTCCTGCCGCGGCCCAGGAAGAAAAACGTAAACAGGCTGTACGAATGTG
>JBBAFY010000102.1:0-7516 GCA_041655135.1 Tissierellales bacterium | reverse complement strand
AGTTGCCATAGCTGTTGTAGGTAATCCAGAGGAGTATACTTATCCATGTGGTGTATGTAGACAAGTAATAAGAGAATTTAGTAAAGATGTGACTATAATAATTGCAAAAAATGAAGACGATTATAAACTCTACAAGCTATCTGATCTCTTGCCACATAGCTTTGGACCTGAAGACCTTGACAAATAGAAGATAGGAGTGAAATAATGAAATACAAATCAGGATTCGTAAGTATAATTGGAAGACCAAATGTGGGAAAATCTACACTTTTAAATTATATTATTGGAGAAAAAATGGTAATAGTTTCTGACAAGCCTCAAACCACTAGAAATAAAATTCAATGTATATATACTGATGAAAATTTTCAAGTTATTTTCATTGATACACCAGGAATACATAAGCCTAAAAATAAACTTGGTGAGTACATGGCAAAGATATCTAAGGAAACATTATCTGAAGTTGATGTTATACTATGGCTTGTGGACGAAAGTCTTGAAATGGGACCTGGAGACAAATTTATACTTGAAGAATTAAAGGATATTAAGACAGATAAAATATTAGTAATTAATAAAATTGATAAATTGAAAGCTGAGGAAATTGAAAGAATAAAAAATAACTATAAAGAACTGGGTATTTTTAATGATATTATCCCCTTATCTGCAATTAAAGGAAAGGGCGTAGATTCGTTAATAAAGGCTATATTAAAGAAGTTACCTGAAGGACCACAATACTTTCCAGATGACATGATAACTGATCAACCTGAAAGACAAATAGTTGCAGAAATAATAAGAGAAAAAGCACTTAACTATCTTGATGAAGAAGTGCCTCATGGTATTGCAGTAGGCATTGAAATAATGAAGCAGAGAGAAGACAAAGATATTATAGATATTCATGCTATAATATATTGTGAAAGAGAATCTCATAAGGGTATTGTTATTGGAAAAAACGGAAGAAAGCTAAAAGGTATTGGGAAAAGTGCAAGACAAGAGATAGAAGCACTTTTGGGAAGCAAAATATACCTTGAGCTTTGGGTTAAGGTAGAAAAAAATTGGAGAGAAAAGGAAAAAATGATTAAGTATCTTGGATACAGATAAAGTAAAAACACATTTTGTTCATTTTAACTTTTATAGCACAAATTGTATTGAATTAAAAAATGATATAGTAATAAACTAGTATATACATTATCATTTTAAGGAGGATAAAATATGCTAATGGATAAAATGTGGATGATGTTTGAGATTACAGGAAATCTTGATGCTTATCTATGTTATAAAGCATTTAGTGATTCAATAAAGAAAAAAGAATGTGAAGTTGTAGACATTACAAAAGAGGAGAAAAGAGCATAACAAGAGGCTGACCTGGGGTGAATAAATGATATTAAAGACAGAAGGATTAGTCCTAAGACAGACAAAATATGATGAGTGGGACAAAATACTTACGATCTTCACAAAAAGCAATGGAAAGATTCAAGCAATTGCAAAAGGTGCAAGACGACCAAAGGGAGGCTTAGTAGCAAGTGCACAGGTTTTTGGCTACAGTGAGTTTTTATTGTATAAGGGAAGAAATCTATATCAAGTAAACCAAGCAGATATGATAGAATCTTTTTTTTCACTTAGAGATGACCTATATAAGCTTGCATATGCTACATATATAGCAGAGTTAATAGATGCAGGAGCTTCAGAGGAATATGCAAATGAAAAGCTTTTTGACTTGTCCATAAAAACTTTAAGTGTTCTTGCAAATATGAACAAGGATTATAAAAAACTTCTTCTGGCATTTGAATTAAAATATATTAGTTTCATTGGATATAGACCACATTTAAGAAATTGCGTAATATGCAACGATGAATTAGGTAATGGAGTTGAATTTAGCGTTGAGCATGGTGGTGCTGTCTGCGAAAAATGTTCGTCTCATAGATATCAATTAGTAAGTAAAGAAATAATAAAAAATATAGAGAAATTATTATATATTACATTGGATAATATAGCCGATTTATCAATATCGTCTAAAGATATTGAGATTATAGAAAAGCTAGTATTAGCTTATGTTATGAATTATATAGAAAAAAGAAACTTTAAATCTTTGGAATTCTTAAGAAGTTTAGATGGATGAAAGGAGGGATATGATGGGAATTAGCTTAGAGAACATAGATATAATAAGAGAAAGAACAGGGGTAAGTTATAAGGATGCAAAAGAAATTTTGGAGAAACATAATGGTGATGTATTAGAAGCATTAATTGATATTGAAGAAAGTAAAGGAAGTTGGAGCAATAGTTTTTCTAATAAGGGAGAAGTTATTTTAGATAGTCTTAGGGAAATTCTCAGAAGAGGAAATGTAACAAAAATAGTAGTAAAAAAAGATGGAGATGTTATTGTGAATTTACCAGTTACAGCTGGAGTCATAGGGATAATTATGGCCCTTCCAATAACAGCTTTAGGTTTAACAGCTGCAGTAATTTCAAAGTGTAGCATAGAGATTACTAAAGAAGATGGAGAAGTGATAAATATAAATGAAATGACTGAAAAGACTGTAGATAAAGTGAAAAAGGGCTTTAAAAAAGAAGATAGATTTAGCTCAAATTCACAGAATACAACAGATGAAAAAGATTCAGAAGACTAGTATTGACAATATAAAATATTTTTGCTAGATTATGAGTAGAAAACATAAAACTATTGCAATGAAAAAGAAGTTGCTAAGAATAATTATTAAAGAGAGTCAGTGATGGTGAAAAACTGATATAATTACTTAGTTAATGGAACTTTAGAGCAATAACTACTAAGTGGATATCTGTAATGATATCAAGTAGGGTGGAACCGCGGAAGTAACCTTTCGTCCCTATGGGGACGTGGTTACTTTTTTATTTTCTAAAAGAGTTATAAAGGAGGAAAACACAATGAAGAACAAAAAAACTATGGATAAAATAGTTTCTTTAGCTAAATCTAGAGGATTTATTTTTCCAGGCTCAGAAATATATGGTGGACTTGCAAATACTTGGGATTATGGACCTCTAGGAGTAGAGCTTAAAAACAATGTAAAAAAAGCTTGGTGGAAAAAATTTGTTCAGGAATCCATATATAATGTAGGACTTGATTCAGCAATACTAATGAATCCTCAAGTATGGGTAGCTTCAGGACATGTTGGTGGATTTAGTGATCCATTAATGGATTGTAAAAAGTGCAAGGCAAGATTTAGAGCAGACAAGCTTATAGAAGAATTTGTAATTAATTCAGGGAAAGAGCAAATAAATGTTGATGGCTGGTCAAATGAAGCTATGGAAAATTACATAAAAGATAATAATATTAAGTGTCCAGAATGTGGTGCTTTTGATTATACCTCAATAAGACAGTTTAATCTTATGTTTAAAACCTTCCAGGGCGTAACTGAAGATTCAAAATCAGATATATATCTAAGACCTGAAACAGCTCAAGGCATATTTGTTAATTTTAAAAATGTAGCTAGAACTACAAGAAAAAAAATGCCATTTGGTATAGGTCAAATAGGAAAATCTTTTAGAAATGAAATAACACCAGGAAACTTTATTTTTAGAACAAGAGAATTTGAACAAATGGAACTTGAGTTTTTCTGCAAGCCAGGTGAGGATTTAGAGTGGTTTAATTATTGGAGAGAATTCTGTAAAAACTGGTTACTTAGTTTAAACATGATTGAGGAAAATATGAGACTTAGGGATCATGATAAAGATGAACTATCTCACTATAGTAATGCAACAACAGATATAGAATATCTATTCCCATTTGGTTGGGGTGAATTATGGGGAATTGCAGATAGAACAGATTTTGATTTAAAGCAACATATTAATATATCAGGTCAAGATTTAAGTTACTTAGATCCAGTAACAAATGAAAAATATATTCCATATTGTATTGAACCTTCAGTAGGAGTAGACAGAGTGTTATTAGCTTTTTTTGCAGATGCGTATAATGAAGAAGTTCTAGGAGATAAGAGTGAAAGAATAGTACTTAGATTACATCCTGCTCTTTCACCTTTTAAAGCAGCAATTCTACCACTTACCAAAAAGCTAAGTGAACCTACATTTGAACTATACAGTAAGTTGTTGAAGAAATTTATGGTTGAATACGATGAGGCTGGTAGTATAGGAAAGAGATATAGGAGACATGATGAAATAGGTACTCCTTTATGTATAACATTTGACTTTGATTCACTGGAGGATAACTGTGTAACTATAAGAGACAGGGACACAATGGAGCAACAAAGAGTAAAAATAGAAGATTTAGATAAAATTATAGAAGAAAAAATTAAATTTTAGTAGATAAGTCCATTTATGGACTTATTTATTTATTTCTGATAAAATAGCTTTAGAATATACCCAAGGGTTAAAGGGGTGATTAATATACAGCTTTCAGAAAGACAAGAAAGGATAATAGATATTGTTAAAGCTAGTCAACCTATAACTAGTGAAGAAATTGGTAAGAAACTGAATCTTACCAGAGCTACTATAAGGCCGGATTTGGCTATATTAACTATGTCGGGGATATTAGATGCAAGACCTAAAGTTGGCTATTTTTACAGTGGAAGAGAAGCCTTTAGTTTTTTTCTAGAGCAGATAAAAACTTTAACTGTCTCAGATATTAAATCAGTACCAGTAGTTGTAGACGAGCAAACAACAATGTATAATGCTATAGTTACTTTGTTTTTAGAAGATGTTGGCTCAATTTATGTTGCTTCAGAAGGAATATTAACCGGTGTATTGTCAAGAAAAGATTTTTTGAAAAATGCAATAGGGGGAATGGATCTAAATAAAATTCCAGTTGGAGTTATTATGACCAGAATGCCAAACATAATAACTATCTCACCTAAAGAAAGTGTTTTAGATGCAGCAACTAAAATAATGGAGCATCAAATTGATAGCCTACCAGTAGTTGAAGAAGTTAATATAAACGGTAAAGATGGGTATAAGATATTAGGAAGAATTTCTAAGACTAATATTATAAGAGTATTTGTGGATTTATGCAATAATTGCTAGGAGGGTGAATATGGGTAAGAACACCATAGTATATATTTTATCAGACTCAATAGGTGAAACAGGTGAGCAAGTTGCAAAGGCAGCCATAAGCCAGTTTAATTCAGGAAAATATGAAACAAGAAGATTTCCCTTCATTACTGATGAAGAGCAAATATTAGAAGTTTTTGGGGAAGCAAAGAATGAAAAATGTATGATAGTATTTACTATAGTAATAGAAAGCCTAAGGGTATTTATACTAGAAAAAGCTAAAGAATATAATATTCAGGCTATCGATCTGTTAACTCCAGTTATGGATTCTATTAAAAATATAGCTGGAGTAGAACCAAAAAGAGAAGCAGGAATAATTAGAAAACTAGATGAGCAATATTTTAGAAAAGTAGAAGCTATAGAGTTTGCAGTTAAATATGATGATGGGAAAGACACAAGGGGTATAATTAAAGCAGATATTGTATTAATAGGTATATCTAGAACATCAAAAACACCTCTAAGCATGTATTTAGCTCATCAGAACGTTAAAGTTGCCAATGTTCCCTTAGTACCTGAAGTGCCACCACCAGATGAGTTATTTGAATTAGATCCAAAAAAAATAATCGGATTAACAGCAAATGCTATTAAATTAAATGAAATAAGACAAGAAAGATTAAGAGCATTAGGGCTAAGTGATAATGCAAATTATGCTAGCGTAGATAGAATTAATGCTGAACTAGAATACTCAGATAGAATAATGAAAAAACTAAACTGTCCAGTGATTGATGTGTCAACTAAAGCTATAGAAGAAACTGCAGGTATTATTCTAGAAATGAAAAAAATTATATAATGAAATATAGAGAATGTTTCTGAGAGAATAAAAGCAAAATAGGTACTGCATATGGTGCAGTACCTATTTTAATTTAATCAGTAAAGTATATATAAGTAGAATTACTTTCTTTATAAAGTTTTAATTCAATGAAGGATTAAACATATATTTGTGGTATATATATAATAAAAATAATATTATTGGTAAAAATTAAGATGTTAAGTAAATAAGGGAGGTGCATAGCTATGAATTTTAGGATAGAAACAGAAAAAATTGAAGGTGCTATTTTATCTGAATATGCATCCCTAAGCAAAAACTCAAAAGGAAGGGCAACTGATGAAGAAAAGTGCTCTATTAGAACTGACTTTCAAAGAGACAGAGATAGAATAATACATTCAAAGGCTTTCAGAAGATTGAAGCATAAAACTCAAGTTTTTATTGCACCTGAAGGAGATCATTATAGAACAAGATTAACTCATACCTTGGAAGTATCACAAATTTCTAGAACTATTTCAAGAGCCTTGCGTTTAAATGAGGATTTAACAGAGGCTATAGCATTAGGACATGATTTAGGACATACTCCTTTTGGGCACACAGGTGAAAGGGTGTTAGACGAAATTCATGAAAATGGTTTTAAACACAATATTCAAAGTCTTAGAGTAGTTGATTTGCTTGAAAGTCGAAAAGAATCAAAGGGATTAAATCTCACCTATGAAGTGAGAGATGGAATATTGAATCATACAGGTGATATTAAACCAATGACACTAGAGGGGCAGATAATTAGAGCTGCTGACAGAATTGCATATATTAATCATGATATAGATGACTCCATTAGAGCAAAAATTATTTCAGAAAAAATGTTACCAATAGACTGCACGAGGGTATTAGGATTAAGTAATGGTGAAAGAATTAACACAATGATAAAAGATGTTATCCTTAATAGTTTCAACAAGAATCAAATCAGTATGAGCGAAGAAATTAAATTTTATACAGATAAGCTAAGGGATTTTATGTTTGAAAACGTCTATTTAAATAATAAGGCTAAAGGTGAAGAGGGAAAAGCCATGAGAATTATTAAATTATTATTTAAGTATTATGTAGAAAACTTTAATGAATTACCCTTTGAACATAAGCAGTTTTATGATGGATTAACTAGTAATCCTGAAGCCATTATATGTGACTATATAGCAGGAATGACAGATAGATATGTAATTAACAAATATTTAGAAATTTTTGTACCAAAATCATGGGATCAATAATTAAAGAAGGATATTTGAAAATTATGTCGAATATCATTGTAGATATAATGAATTGCTTTTTATACGAACAGAATATTTAGAGAGTCATTATCGTTAAGAAGGAAAATGAAAATTTATGACGAATAGTAAAACAAAGGTGGTTTAAATGCCATATATTTTTAATGAGGACACAATAAGAGAAATTAGAGAAAGTAACGATATAGTTGATGTTGTTTCTGAGCATATCACACTTAAACGAACTGGTTCCAATTATGTTGGATTATGCCCATTTCATGATGAGAAAACACCATCTTTTTCTGTATCGCCTAATAAGCAAATGTATCATTGCTTTGGGTGTGGAGAAGGTGGAGATGTGATTTCTTTTATTATGAAGCACACAAATATTGATTTTATTGAATCTCTTGAACTGTTAGCAAACAGGGCAAATATTGCATTAGATGAAAAGGAGGCAAATATCGAT
>JBBAFY010000101.1:0-7574 GCA_041655135.1 Tissierellales bacterium | reverse complement strand
GAAAGTTGCTATTAACTCCGACTATGTCAACAGTACCCCTTGCTCTCCTCCATTTCATCGTAGCACTAGTATTAAATACTGGAGTTGCCATTTCAAGGCCTTGAACTCTTTCTACTAATTCTTCTGCAAATTCTGGTTCAAATTCAACACTAGTGTGCTGTGCTTTTATCTCAATTACATTTGAACCTAAGCTTTCAAATTGTAAAACTACTGACTGTCTCGCTCCTTCGCCTATGCCCATAAGACTTACCACAGAAGCTACTCCAATGGCAACGCCTAAGATAGTCAGGAAGGATCTTAAAGTATTTGAAAGTATACCATGTGCAGCCATTTTAATAGTGAACCAAAACCTTATAAAGAAGGAAAACAAACCTTTATTCTGTTTCATTATATCCCTCCTCAATTAATTACCATTAGTATCGGCACCATTATTATCTATATTTCCACTATTTTCATTATTATCTCCATTTTCTGTAGATGGCAAAATGGAATCATTAGATTTGATATGTTGGCTTGGCAATAAGTCAGCAGTGCTTCCTGTAACTACCTTATCCCCTTCTTTAAGTCCTTCAATAACTTCTGCCAGTCTATCATTCATAAGTCCTAGTTTGACAGTAGCTATTTTGGGTATTCCATCTTCACCTAGAATCTCCACTTTTGTAATTCCATCTTCTTCAAATATAGCTTCAAGTGGTATTAATAAAACTCCCTGAGCGCTTCCAGCATCAACTTTTGCACGAGCTTGCATGCCAGGTCTTAGTTGTGGTCCACCTATTACTTCAACTTCCACTTGAAATCTAGTTAAACCACTATTCCTATCCTTTCCAAGTGTATATATTCTTGTTACTTTTCCATCAAATTTTTCTGTTGGTAATGCATCTACTGTAACTGAAACCGGTGCATCTTGTTTAATTTGTAAGATATCTATATCATCAACTTCTGCATAAATTCTCATGTCTGATGTAGTATATACATCACCTAGCCACTCTCCACCCCTTATGGTTTCCCCAGGCTGTCTCCAAATTCCAGCCACGATTCCATCCATAGGAGATCTAATTTCAAGTTGGTCTAGCTTAGAATAGATGTCTCTCATTTCATTATTCAGTTCTCTAATCTTTTCAGTTTTTTCTAGGATCATATCTCTTACATCATTTCCTGCCATTGTCACTAGAACATCGCCTTTATTAATTTCCTGCATACTTTTTACATGAACTTTTGATGCCACAGCTCCTACAGGTGCTATGACCTTTTCTTCCTCCACAAATCCTTCTACTTTTCCTTGATACATAAAGTATGTTGTTCCCAGCAATGGATCGCCACCATTAGAAGTACCTACTCTGACTTCCATCTCAGGTTGTATTAGTCCTGGATTATCTCCTTCAATTACCGCTGTATGTACAAAATTAGTTCCAAATTTATCTGAATCTTTATCATTTGGCATTGGGCTAGAATTAATTTCTGTGAAAACTCCTTCATAGAATCCATCAAAATACGAGAAATTTAAAACTACCTTATCTCCCTCTTTTACTTTATCAAATTCTACAGGAGTAAGTTTTATTGTCACTTTAAACTTAGAATTATCTACGATATTTGCAACTATAATCCCCTGATCTAGCTTACCGCCTTCCTTAACTGCAAGGTTTGTAATTCTTCCTGATATAGGAGCAATTATCTGTATACCTTGAGAAGGATTTATATAGTCAACTTCATCTAAAGGCAGTCCCGTTAATTGTGATAACTGCTTCTTTTGTGATTCTATCTGTTCTTTTAAATCTACTGTTTTATTACTTAAATCTGTAGCTAACAAGGTTGCTACCACTTGTCCTTGTGTAACTTCATCACCTTCACCAACTAGAAATTTTTCAATAACATATTGCTCGCTTGAATTTCCATACATATCTCCAGGTGCCCTAATTCCACCAGATTGTGTAGGATTTAACTGACCAGTAACTTCTACACCTGCGGAAATATCACCCTTAATTGTATCAATAGTTGAATAAATAGGTCCTGCAACCTCTATAGCTTTCTCAGGCATAAGTTGCTTTATTGCATAATATCCCCCACCAATTACTATAGCAACTACTATTAAAATCATCAAAAATCTTTTTGCCAATTCTAACACCTCCAAATATCATTATAAGATTATTCCATAGCTAAAAGCTGTTCATCTAACACTTCTATTTTTTCAATCTTCCCGTCGAGAAGTCTAAAAATTTTATGTCCATATTGTGCTATTTTTTCTTCATGAGTAACTTGTACTATTGTAATTCCCATTAATTTATTTAGTTTTTGGAAAATAGACATAATATTTATACTTGATTTTGAGTCCAAGGCACCTGTTGGCTCATCCGCTAGTAGAACTGAGGGATTACCCACAATAGCTCTAGCTATTGCTACTCTCTGCTGTTGCCCACCAGATAGTTGCGTAGGTAGATGATTCATTCTATCCCCTAATTCTAATGATTCCAAAGCTTCTATTGCTTTTTTCCTTCTTTCCTTGCCTAAAACACCCCTATATATTAAAGGTAGTTCTACATTTTCTAAAGCAGTTAATCCTGGCAATAGATGAAATGATTGAAAGACAAAGCCTATAGATCGATTTCTAATATCAGATAACTGCCAATCATTAACCTTCTCTACATTTTTATCACCTAGCTTATATGTACCTGTAGACGGTTGGTCCAAGCATCCAATCACATTAAGAAGGGTTGATTTACCTGAACCTGATGGACCCATTATAGATACAAACTCTCCGTTTTCAATTATTAAATCAAGACCATTTAAAGCATTGACCTGCATTTGACCAACCTTATATAACTTAGTTATATCTTTTAATTCGATTAATGCCATTTAGTTTCACCCCTTTTCTTGCTAATCATATATAAGACTAATAATTTAATAAAAAGTTCCAAAAAAATAATGGACTATTATATATAATTTCGTTGCATATTTTAATAGTCCTTTATACATACAGAATCTTAATTATTTTGTAATCGTTTTTCCATTTTATGCCGTTAATCTATGACTTTTATTCTAATTTGAATACTGATATATTAATCTATTTATATACTATTTTAAAAAAAGTTTTTTAAAACCATTAATTATAATAATTAGTTATAAAAAACTCATTTGTACAATTATGTTTTTTTCTACATATTTATCTATGCTTAAAATAATGAAATTAAAGCAAAATAACTGTAGGAGGTGTTTATTTTGAAAAAACAAATTAAACTTGTATCTCTATTTGCTTTACTAGCACTTGTTATGAGTTTTGGATTAATAGGATGTGCTAGAAATCCTGCTAGGCCAAATACTCCTTATAACAATCAATTAGATAGAAACATGAACTATGCAGGAGACAGAACAGATTTAAATAGAAATTTAAACAATGACCTAAATAACAGAAATTTCAATAATGATCTAATTGGTAGAGCACCAAATTCAACTGTACCAAATCAAGTTCCATTAAACGCAACAGAAAATCAAGCAACTAAATTAGCTAATAGTATTGAAAACCTAAGTGAAGTAAAGCAAGCTGCAGTTGCGATTTCTGGTAATCGATGTTTAGTCGGTATTACTACCACTGATAATGTAGAAGGTAGACTAACGGATGCTCTGAAAAATAAAATAGACAAAGTTGTAAAAGAAGCTGATAACAACATAAGAACAGTTCATGTTACAGCAAGTCCTGACCTTTACAGTCGTATTGAAAATATAGGTAATGGAATAAGAGATGGTAGACCATTATCTGGCTTTGCAACAGAAATCGAGGAAGTTATTAGAAGGATAACTCCTACAAGTCGATAAGCAAAATCTACAACTCCTTATAAAACATTTATATAATAACTTAAAAAGGCAAATATCCGGCTTGTGCCGGATATTTGCTTATCTACTTAAAACTATATCTGCTTCCTTTAAATGCTTTATTATTTCTAGATTTTGTGGACAAAGGCTCTCACATTGACCACATTCAATACAATATGATGAATCAATGTTTGATTTTTTCATTCTTTCATAGCTATTAGTTCCAGCTTTTGTAGCATCATAAACAAAATAATTGTTATATACTTCAAAGATATCTGGTATAGCCACATTATTTGGACAAGGTACACAGTACTTACATGCTGTACATCCAACCTTGTTTCGTTTGCTATAAATATCTTTTATATCTTTTATCAATTCAACTTCATTGTCTTCAAGTGATAAGGGTACTATATTAGAAGCTGTTTCAATATTTTCTTCAACTTGTTCAATATCACTCATGCCACTTAATAATAATGTTACTTCTGGATGATTCCATACCCATCTTAATGCAAGTTCCGCTGGAGTTCGACTGACTCCTGATCCTTCCCATAGACTTTTTAAATCTCCTTCAGGAGTTTTAGCTAACTTTCCTCCCTTAATTGGCTCCATTATCACTACTGCTAGTTCTTTTTCTGCAGCATATTTCAAGCCCATCACACCTGCTTGGTAGTTTTCATCCATGTAGTTTAGCTGGATTTGACAAAATGACCAGTCATAAGAATCTACAATACCCTTAAAAACACTTAGTTCATCATGGAATGAAAAACCAGCATATTTTATTCTTCCATCAGCTAAGGCCTTATCTAAAAAATCTAATACTCCTAATTTTTTTGCTTTATTCCATGATTTACTGTTTAAAGAATGAAGCAAATAAAAATCTATGTATTCTGTGTCAAGTTTTTCTAACTGTTCATTCAAATATTTATCAAAATCATCATATGTCTCACATAGCCAAACAGGAAGCTTAGTTGCTAACTTTACTTTTTGTCGATAACCATTTTTTAAGGCTTTACCAACTAGTAATTCACTATTTTTTTGGTGGTATGGGTATGCTGTATCTATGTAATTAACACCGTTATTTATGGCAAATCTAATCATCTTAATGGCTTCTTCTTCATTAATCTTTCCATTATCACCATCAATAACTGGCAATCTCATACAACCAAAGCCAAGGTTTGATACTTGAAAATCAAGCTTACCAAATTTTCTATAGTTCATCTACCTTCCCCCTAAAAATATAATATTCTTTCAACTCTATAATATATAATATCACAAAATGCTCACAATTTAATAACCAATTTAGTATTACAAAAAACTCTCATATGTTAATATGTATTAACACAAGTAAGAGTTTTAGCTATTAACCATTTTTCCAAAATTCAGGTACAAAGAAAAGAAATACTGTAAACAGTTCTAGTCTACCAAGTAGCATTAATAAAGAGAATAAAACCTTACTTGGAGCACTAAAAAAACCAAAATTTTGAACTGGTCCCACAAGTTTAAAGCCTGGACCAATATTTCCAAGTGTAGTCGCAACTGCACTGGCAGAACTGATTAAATCAATGCCTTCAAGTGAAATGATTACTGTTGAAAAAGCAAAGATTACCATATAAAGAAATAAAAAACCTGAAACACTTACAATGGTATCAGAAGAAAGCATTCTATCATTTATTTTAATAGGTACATATGCTTTTGGGTGAAGTAATTTCAGTATTTCTCTCTTAACAAGCTTTCCCATAATTGCTAATCTTATTACCTTGATGCCTCCACCTGTTGAACCAGCACATCCACCTACAAACATTAACAAAAACAATATGCTCTTACTAAAATCTGTCCACTTATTAAAATCTACAGTAGTAAATCCAGTTGTAGTAATTATTGATGAAACCTGAAATAGTGCGTGTTTAAATGTTTCGAATATAGAGCTGTATATCTTTCCGTTTAAATTAAAGGTTATCAACAAAGTACTAATTACAATAATACCTAGATAAAGTTTCAACTCTGAATTCTTTACTACACTTCTCCATCTACCCTTAAGAATGTCATAAAAAAGAGAGAAGTTAATACCACATAGTATCATAAATACTGAAATTATATAAACTATGAATCTACTATTAAAAGCCCCTATACTAGCATTTTTAGGTGAAAATCCTCCAGTTCCAACGGTAGAAAAAGTATGAAGTAAAGATTCTATTAGTGACATACCACCAATGCATAGAAGTATTAACTGAATAATTGTTATACCTAAATATATTACATACAATATTTTTGCAGTATCTTTTATTCTTGGTACTATTTTTTCAGCTATAGGACCCGTAGTCTCAGCTTTAAAAATTTGGTACCCTCCTACTCCAATGGCTGGAAGAATGGCAACAGTCAGCACAAGTATTCCCATACCGCCTAACCATATAGTAAAGGATCTCCAAAATAATACTCCATTTGGTAGTACTTCAATATCACCTAGTATCGTGGAGCCTGTAGTTGTAAATCCAGATACCGTCTCAAAAAATGCATCTACCAACGAAGGAATGCTGCCTGAAAAAACAAATGGTAAAGAACCAAAGAAAGATACAAAAATCCAGCCTAAAGATACTATTAGCAAGGCATCTTTTGCCTTAATTCTTTTATCTCTAACTTTAACTTTAGACATGGGAAACCCAAGTATTATTAAAATCAGAATAGAATATATAAAAGACAAGAAAGATTTCTCACCATAAATTAATGATACTAGCAAAGGTGGAACAAAAGCAACTGATTCAATTAGAAGTAGATTTCCTAAAACCTTTATAATGATGCCATAATTCATCTATAAAGCCTCCCTTTGCCTTATAAAACAATTTTTCTAGGTTCACAACCTCTGATTGTAAACAAAAGACAATTACCCTATCCCCAGGATTAATAATAGAAGTTCCGTCAGGTATAATTACCTTACCCTTTTGAACAATGGAGCCAATTATTATTCCTTTTGGCAATCCAAGCTCCATTAGTGGTTTACCAACTATCTTAGTATCCTCTTTTGCTATAAGCTCAAGTACCTCAGCCTTTCCACCTAATAACAAGAATAGAGATACAACTCTACCACCTTGTATAAATCTCATTATCTCTCCTGCAGTTATCATTACTGGATTTACTGCATTATTAATACCTAACTGCTCAATTATTGGAATATAATTGGTTCTACTTACTTTTGTTATTACCTTTCCTACTCCATACTTTTTAGCTAATAATGTCATTAGTAGATTTTCCTCATCATAACCTGTTAATGAGACTAATGCATCTACTTCGCTTATGTTCTCTTCTGTTAAGAGATAAGGGTCTGTAGCATCTCCATATATAATTAATGCTCCGGGGAGCTCCTGAGCTAAATAGCCACATCTTTCTTCATCTTTTTCAATTATCTTTACAAAAACACCATTTTTCAGAAGTTTTTTTGCTAAGTAATATGCGGCATTTCCTCCTCCAAGTATCATAACTCTTTTAACTACAATATTTTGTTCCAAGGTGTTTCTTTTGCTTTTGAACATACTTATACTTTGTTTTTCTCCAATTAAATATATAGTATCCTTATCGTGTAATATAGTATCTCCATATGGAATTATAATTTCTCCATCTCTAAGAATAGCAGCTATTAACACAGATTTAGGTATCTTTACATCTTTAACCTTGTAACCTGCCATATCATCTAATTCATATGCTTTATAGTTAACTATACTGACTTTACCTTTTGCAAACTCTTCCATATTAAGTGCTTGTCCTTTTAATAAATGTGC
>JBBAFY010000100.1:0-7620 GCA_041655135.1 Tissierellales bacterium | reverse complement strand
ACTGACCGGCTTTCCACATTCGTACAGCCTGTTTACGTTTTTCTTCCTGGGCCGCGGCAGGAAGGGTTCGAGCATCTTCATTCATGCAGCCATTGTAGCATATCTATATGGCTGCCGGGTTAATAACACACTACTTGAATAGTGTTGTCGACTGGGAAGTGGGCCTGTATCAAAGGCAGATGGAAAATGTTTCCGAGCCAGATCTTCAGGTAGAAACAGAAGCCGTGATCACACAACAAGGCTTCCAAGGATACCTGCAAGCTAGATTTCCCGACAGAAAGGATATCCGAGTTACAAAATTTATACCTCTGAGCGGTGGCTTTTCTAAAACTACGATTCTTGTCGAAACTTACGACAAGCATAGTGGCCAACAAGATCTGGTTATACGTGCGGAACGCTCCAAAGCAGTGATCGAACTCTATTCCGAACGAGTGGTGGACGAATTTCCCATTGTTCGTCTGGCCTGGGAGGCAGGGCTAACGGTTCCTGAGCCTCTCTGGGTTGAGAGTGACAAATCACTGTTGGGCACCTGCTTTATTGTCTCCCGCAAAGCTCCAGGCCGCAATGTAGGATCGTCCATTGGCGCCACGGAAAATGTCACCTCCGGCATGATTGCCAGCCTTGCCATGGAGGTGGCAAAAATACACCGTCTGGATCTGTCGCGGTATACAGATCAAATGGCTGGAACTCTCCTGGAAAAGCAATGGCACTCAGCCAGCGATATGGCCAAGGCCGCCCTAGATGTAGTGAGTTACTGGCGCTGGATGGGGGAGAAGGCCGGCATTGCACCTTCAACCGTTCTCGAACGGGGATTACGCTGGCTGGAAGATAATGTCATGCCCTGCGATCAGAAACCGGTACTGCTTCACGGTGATTACGGACTGCACAACGTCATGATTGATGACGATAGAGTAACGGCTGTACTTGACTGGGAAGTTTCCCATATCGGTGATCCAGCTGAAGAAATTTCGTGGCTGCTTTGCAGCGCTGGTGATCAACTGGATGAGGAGGCGTTTCTCAAGCTTTACTACCAAGCGGGAGGCCCTCTTATAAGCGAATACCGCTTGCGCTACTTTGATGTATTCCAGTGCGTGAAAATGTCGATCGCTCCCCTTGCCGCGCTCAAAATGCTTGATCGCCGAATCGATAATCCGCAGCTACCTGTCTTCGGTTTACGTTATATATACGCCCACACAAGCCGCCTGACTCAGGCTATAAAGAGGGCAGAAGAAGCCAAGCAGAGGCTGATCAAGACACAAAACCATCAAACCAACACAGGTTAGAAGCCTGCAGATAATGGAGAAAGCCATGTTAACACCCTATGATGAATATCCCGTCCATCAAAGCCCCTACCCCTTTTCACATATCCCCTCCACCGATTACAACTGGGACGACGGGTACTATTTTGCCGCTCACTGTCCCAGCCAAAAAACCGTGCTCTGCACCGGGCTACGGGTGAATGCCAACAGCGATATGGTGGGTGGCTATGCCATCATTAATATAAACGGCATTCAGACCACCTTTCGTTTCAGCCGGTGCTGGCGTCGGGATTTCAATCTGGTAGTCGGTCCCTTTCGCATCGAATTCGTAGAGCCGCTCAAAAAGATCCGCGTCACCCTTGCAGAAAACGACAGCGGCCTCAGCTTTGAAATGTTTTGGGAAGGCACATCACCACCCGTACTTGAAGATCACCACCTGGCAACCAATCGAGGCCGTGCCACTACCGATCAATCCCGTTATTCACAGGCTGGCAAAGTCAGCGGCTGGATCAATTTTCGTGGCAAGCATACGGTAATGGATCCCGAGGAATGGTTTGGCTCCCGTGACCACAGTTGGGGGCTGTATGCCGAGCGCCCCCCCCTTTCCCCGGTTGCTTCGCTGCTGCCGCCCCGTGAATCAAAAGGTCCAAAGCGCGGATTCCGCTTCTGGACCTGCTGGCGTACTGGTGAATTCAGTGGCCATTGGGAAATTAACGAGGCCTCGGATGGCAGGCAAATTCCTCTCGATGATGTTTTTGGTGTACCTTTCGCCGGCAAGCTGTATCGTGGATGGGACGAAGAATACCCCTTGGTAGCCGCACGACATGAGATGGAGTACCACCCGGGCACCCGTCTGGCCAAGCGCGGTCGCATCTACCTGACAGACAAATTCGGTGGCGAGTGGATCCAGGACTTCGAGCCGGCAGCCCCACCCTGGTTTCCTATTACCATGGGCTATTCACCTGGTAGTTGGAAGGACGGCGGTACTTTCCATACTTATCATGGTTCCGAAGAGCTGGCAACAGAATGGGATGAGTTTGATTTTTCCCAGCAGCCGGTACAAAGCCCAAGCTACCTAGATAAAGCTTCCGAAGCTGCAAACGATAGCTTTGGATTCAACAATAATGGCAGTGAGCCTATCTTTGGTCAGGAGTATATCGCAAAGGTGACGACTTATGCGCCTGACGGCACTGTCGCAGTCGGCGGTGGACAGATGGAGCATATTATTTCACCACCTTATACGCCCTATGGGTTTTAGTTAATATTCTACTAAGTAAAGCCTCGGAGCTATGTGCTCCAGGGCTTTACTGGTCATTAGCTGTATAAATTCAAGCTTGATCTGACAGTTATCGGCTTTGTTGGTGGCATCTGTTAGGTCAGGTTCAATTCGTAAACTTTTCCATCCAGTGATCTTTCCATCAGTGTTCTTCTGCTCCAGCACATTTTTCCCTGAAGGGTTCTCGCTCATAATTGTAATCAATTAGCCACTCATTCAGATCGGTTTACAACGCCTTTAGCGATGCATAAACTTTCCTGTGCAAGAAGATTGGTAAAACTTCCAGAGAGCTTTCTTATGAAAACGCTCGCAAAACCGCTGGTTTACGGATGTCGCACCTTGGTCGCCTGTACTCAAACGTCGTTGATCGCCAAATAGAGCTGGCAAGATGGCACAACACTTCATGTCACAGCCCGTCAAAATGCGCAGCACACATAAAGCGGCAGTAACCGGTCTCGTTGAGCAGGTCTGTTGCGTGGTGGGGGTTTGGGTCGTATAGAGCTTGCAGGCATAGGTGTTCACATTAATATCTATACACTCGGACACCCCCTTTTAAACGGGTCGGCCTAGAAGGCGTCGTGATTCCAGATAGCCTGGATGCGCAGTCTCAATCGCGTAACTGACTTCACCAAGCCCACTTTGTGTTGAACAGTTTTGTCGTTAACATGAAGTATGAGGGTTACCTCTTGATTTTGATTGATTTCAGGTTTTTTCACCTTTAACCAAAGCTGGTAACCCTTCCTTTTTCAATGAGAGGTGTCAGATTTGGTCTGAGCTAGTCCACATACATCAACTATTCAGAGACTTTCAAAACTACCAAGCGAGTCCACATCATCCATGGCCGCGGTAATGCGTTTTATAAACTCGACACTGACATCCCTGGGCTGCATATCAGGCATACCCGGAGCAGGATTGATGGTAATCGTCCAATAGGCGAGCGCTGTGAACAATTGCTGACGATAGTTACTCCAGACCTCGTCGAATGTAACCACTTTCCCTGACACAGCCTGCAGCTGCTCCGCATAATATCGTAAAAGCTCCTGTTCCCATTCACGGCGGTTTTTGATGGTCAGAGATGTAGTTAGAGCATAGGCTACATCTCTAGACCAATGCCCACGGATAACATTCTGCCAGTCATTGAGCCCCATCTTTCCATCAGCAGTAATATACCAATTGCGCAAATGTACATCACCGTGATTGAGAGTATGAGGAAGGTGTCGATGTTGCTCCACTGACCTGAGCGTGGCTTCCCATATGGCATCCCGCCGTGAAAACAATCGAGAGGGAATAACATCCTTCGCCATTGCAAAGCCCTCGTCACAAGGTACTTTAAACAATGTCTCTAATGGTACAAAAAAATCAGTCCAAGTTGGAAATATCTGCAGTAGTCCATCTAGGTCAGAACTCTCAAGGAATTGACCATGCAGTTGTGCCAACACGCCCATCTGCTTTTTAGCAAGGTCATAGGTGATGTCAGTTGTATGTGTACAGAACGTTGTCGTATGACCCAAATCTTCCAGCATGACGATAGAGTTACGTGTCTTGGCATTAATATTTGCAAAATAACTCTTGGGCGCTTCAATCGGTAGTAACGATCGAACATTATTATAGAAATTAACTTCACCAAAGGCCCCTAGGCCAATGGAAATTCTGTTGGCCAAGCCGTGTGTTGCCTTGCAAAAAATACTTTTTGGAAGGTTTCCATCAAAGCCTTTTTCATTATATTCAACAAAGATACGACGCCTGTTTGAGTTTCCTTCGTCAGGAGTATCCAGGCGATGCGCTATGACCTTGGAGCCAGGGTTGTCACGGCACAGGACAGCTGTAAGCCATTGGTTGGTAATCGACTCATAGAGCTCAGAGGCAGGTCCTGTGCCGTTACTGCTGGCCTATTCTCCTCCTGTTCCCGCTGATACGCTAAAGTGAGTTGTTCAAGGGTAAGATTGATGTTCATGATCTGCCTTATCATAGGAAACTAGACATATATATGATTTGCTTCATGTACTTCTACAGCACACACAGAAATCGGTCATTTAAGTAGTTTATTTAGGTGTTCACATATGAGAGGCTATAGCTAAACCGTTGTATAAATTTTCATGAGCAATGTGCAACATTGTATTGATGTAGCTTGGTTGCACATTGCTCACATAGAGATCACACCATTTAAACTACTAAAAAATCAGAAATTAACACTCAGAATCACGCCTGCCGTCCTGCCCAGGTTGTCAGTACGGTACTGCACCAAGCCGCCAATATTTTCACCCTGAAGGAGATACTCTTTGTCAAAGACGTTATTGATATAGAAAGTCAGGTTATACCTCTCTCCAGTCAGTGCCGCAGAAAGATCAACGAGACTGTATCCGCCTTGAGAACCTACGGGATCCAATGTGCTCGAAAATTCTAACTCTGAACGATAGCTGGCCCGAGCGACCAGGTTGATGCCATCAAATCCCGCCAGGTTGTTGGCAAAGTTCACCCTGTAATCTGACGCGACCGAAATAGTCCATTCTGAAGCATTGGTCAGCGGCTGATTAGACAGATCAATCTGATTTCCCAATTGGTCAAAACTGATAAAGCTGTCATAACTGGCATCCAGATAACCCACATTGACATTCAGCGACCACTGATCAACAGGCTGGATAACGGCCTCCAGCTCCACCCCCTCAGTAGTGGCGGCAGCGGCATTGGCTGTAACCTGGATAAAGGTATTATTGGGGCCAGGGCTGACAATTTCTCGCTGCATATCCTCGAATTTGGTCTGGAACACGGTGAGGTTGAGCCGCAGCCTGCCGTCAATCCAGTCAGTTTTGGTGCCAACCTCCCAGGATTCAGAGGTTTCAGGAGAAAAGCCTACTGCGGCGTCATGATTGGCCGGGAAGCCGACAAAACCGCCACCTCGATAGCCTTCCGCGTAGCGAATATAGACCATTTTATCATCATTGAACTCATACCGGGCTCCAGCCTCGATAGAGGTATCATTAAAGCTGTTGTCATGCGTGAACGCCAGGGCCGGGCGCGCCTCACCGGGATGGGGCAAGGAATAATCATGGGTGACATCGTCCCAACTTCTGCGGGTGCCAAAAGACAATGTCAGGTTTTCAATCAACTCATAATCAAGTTGACCAAAAATGGCCTTGTTTTCACGCTCAACCCGCTGGTACTCGTTCTGAATGGCCCCAAAGGCCATCATTGGCTGATCCATGGTGGCTCGGCTGGTGCCGTAATAGCCGGCGAGCAGCCAGCTAAGCCTACCATCCAGATCAAAACCGCCATTCTCTACGGAACTCAGTCGCAACTCTTCAGAGAATTGCTCCATCTTTGCTCTGGAACCATGTATCTCGAGAATGGGCAATGGGCTGCTGTCAAGGTCCGTTCTGTTGATTTGCTCGTAGTTGCGGTAGCCGGTAATGGAAGTCAATTCCACGCCCCCAAGTGCCCAGTCCACATTTAGGGTCACATTATTTTCATCCACTTCTGGCTTGTCGGTGTACTGGGAGTTGGTGACAAGCTTTTTGCCCTCGTGGGGCGCACACACATCAAAGAAGACACAGCCAAGTTGGTCTTGATCCGAGACATTGCGAACCGCCACCTGGGATGATCGGTCACGCAGCTCATCAACGGTAAAATAAATACTCAGATCGTCTGTAGGCGTAAACAGAAGGGCACCGCGTAGGGCGCTGCGCTCTTCTGCCCCCATATCATCGGCCTCGTAGTTCTTGATGTAGTCATCTCTTTCCCGATAGGAAGCATAAATCTTACCCGCCAGGACATTTTCGATAATAGGAAAATTCACCAACCCCTGGATCTGGGCCAGGTCGTGGCTGCCATACTCCAACTGAAGCTTGCCGCCCAGTTCACCGGTAGGCCGTGTACGGTTGAGCAAGATGGCACCCGCGCTGGCGTTCTTGCCCAACAATGTACCTTGGGGGCCGCGCAAGACTTCGAGGCTTTCAAGATCAAACAGATCCGCCAGTGAACCCGTGATAATCGTTTGGTAGACGCCGTCTATATAAACAGGGACGCCCGGTTCCGCGGCAATATCGCTAGTGCGGGTACCAAAGCCCCGCAAGTTTATCGATGGTACGCCCGGGCTCACGGCGACATTACCCACAAACAGGTTCGGAACCTGTGAACTCAAGGCGGTAATATTGCTGGCATGGAGCTTTTCGATCTGCTCAGCGGGAATAACGGATACGGCGACAGGTACGCTTTGTACTGGCTCCTCCCGACGCCGAGCAGCAGTAACAACAATCTCCTCTAACGCAGGTCCGGTATTTTGAGCGTATACAGCCTGATGTCCCACTGCTGTGCTAAACGCTAACCCTACGAGCATGGCTTTTTTAGTCCACTTGATTTTTTTCATTTCTCCCTATGTTATAACTATAAAAAACATACGATTATGCAGTTAGTATTGTCGATATAGCTTGCCTTTACTTACAAGCTGCTCTTGTCGCATGACGCGCCGCAATATAGCCAAACACCAAGGCCGGGCCAATGGAAGCTCCCGCGCCCGGGTAGGTGCGTCCGCATACAGAGGCCGTTGTCGTCCCCGTTGCATACAGGCCCTCTATTACCTCCCCTTTTTCATTCAATACCCGAGCATGTTCATCTGCTACCAGCCCACCCCAGGTACTGACATCACCAGGGTAAATGGCAACAGCATAAAAAGGTGGTTTTTCTATCGCCCCAAGATTTGGATTGGGTTTAACGGTAGGGTCGCCGTGACAGTGATCAAAAGCCTTGCCTCCACGCTGATAATCTTTATCCTCACCAGACACACAAAACTCGTTGAACCGCGCTACTGTTTTGGTCAGCCCGCTTGCGTCAATACCACATTGTTCCGCCAGCTCTTCAAGGGAGTCTGCTTTTTTCATATAGCCACTATCGAACCAGCTCTTGGGTGTTTTACCCACTGTTACTCCCCAGAGATAACGCTCGCGATGACGGCTTTCGATAATAGCCCAAGCGGGTATGCCTTTGCCAGTTTTCTGATGACGCCCGTACAAACGTTGTCCTACTTCCATATAAGAGGCGGCTTCGTTGGTGAAACGCTCACCGTTTTGATCTACCAAGATGCAATGAGGA
>JBBAFY010000099.1:0-7663 GCA_041655135.1 Tissierellales bacterium | reverse complement strand
CAGCCTATCTGGCAGCTGCTGGCCTGAAAGTGCTCGTACTCGACAAAAATCCGGTTGTCGGCGGCGGATCTGTAAGTCGCGAAATCACTGCACCTGGCTATATTCACGACACCCATGCTGGTCAGATGGTACTGATTATGGCCAACCCTTTGATAGCCAGGGATGAGCTGGGGTTGATGTCAAAATTTGGCCTAAAGTTTTCACAGCCCTCTGCCGGGCACGTCACTGTTTTCGATGACAACACCTACCTCAGCACCTATTTCAGCGTAGACAAAACCTGCGAATCAATAGCCCGCTTTTCCCAGCGAGACGCTGAAGCCTATCGGAAGCTGGTAGCCACAGCAGAGTCCATGAGCGATCTGTTTGTATCGGGGCTCTTCAAGCCACCACTGCCTTTCGGCGGCTTTATAGCGATGCTTGATCAGAGCCTTCAGGGGCAGCAAATGATCGGCTCAATGCTGAAAAGTGCCTATGATGTGATCTGCGAGCTTTATGAGCACGAAAAAGTGCGGATCCACTTCCTCAAGTGGGTTTCCGAGCTGATGATTGGGCCAGAGGAAAAAGGGACGGGCATTATTCCGATATTCCTTGCGGCCATGCAACACAAATACCATCCTGGAGCTGTAGTCGGCGGCTCAGGAAAATTGTCAGAAGCTCTGGCTGATTGCATCCGTCACCATGGTGGCGAAGTACGCACAGAAACAGAGGTGACAAAAATCCACACAACAGGCGGCAGAGCCAGTGGAGTGACACTTGCTTCTGGCGAACGCATTGATGCGACTAAAGCTGTTGTGGCAAACCTTCATCCCTGGCTATTGGATAGTATGGTGGAGGGTCTTGATGAAGGCGTAGCCACAAGAGCCAGGCAGGTACGGCTCAGCGCCTTTGGTGCAGTTAATACCCATTGGGCCCTGAAGGAAGCTCCCCGTTATAAGGCCGGCCCCGAAGTAGATAGCGCTGCGGTCGTAGAGCCAGCACCTTCCACAATGCTGAGATTTCGCCAACACTTCGACCAAATGCGCTACGGACAGATTCCCGACTCCATCAACGCCTCCGTGCAGCACAACTCCAACTACGACCCCACACGTGTTCCGAATGGTCAAGGCGCAAGCCTTTATCTATACCATTTTGTACCCTTCAAGCTTGCCGGTAAGGAGCTGTCCTACTGGGATGACATCAAGGGCCAAGTGCTGGAGGAGATGCTGGTACGCTACCAACAAGTTACCACCAATATGACCTCTGACAACATCATTGCCAGCGCCATCGAAACGCCCTGGGATATGCATCAATGGAGCCCCTCGTTCCAAAACGGGGATCTGATGGGTATCGGCACCTATATTGACCAGTGGCTTGGACGCAGGCCAACCCCGGAGCTTGCCCAATACCGTGTCCCAGGTATAAGTGGCCTTTACCTATCGGGGCCCTGTTACCATCCGGGTGGCACCGTTACCGGCGGCGGGCGCGCCACTGCCATGCAGCTAATGGGCGACCTGAAGATCAAATACGATGGTATCATGGCAGTTTGAATTGAATGCGGTATACGGGGCTCCGCAAGAACTGAGCCCCGTATACCTAGTGCGTTGACGTAGGTCAGCACCACTTACACGCTCTGGCCCTGCCAGAAAAAGCTTGATGCTCTGCACTACAAGCTCCAAGCCAGGATCTGCAGACACTTGATAGATAGAGCATGTTTGATTGGGCATCGTACTAATTTTCCTGTGTGACACCGAAACACTTTTTCTAATTCATCGTATCAATAACCCTCTCCTGCAGGCACATAGATTTGACCAAACCCATGAATGAAAAAATAGGCTCCTGGTCCAGAGTCACTATCGAAAATGGCATTGCCCTGGTTACCATCAGCCGGGAAGAACGTATGAATGCGTTGCATCCGCCAGCTCATTACGAGCTCGCGGATACCCTTGATGCCCTAGCGACAGACCCCTCCGTACAGGTCGTTATCATGACCGGACAGGGCTCAAAAGCATTCTGCGCAGGCCACGATATGAAGGTAGGCGCAGAAAGTGGTGATATTGACATCGGCCCCAATGGGTTTGCTGGTATCTCCTTACGAGACAGCTACCCCCTCCCGATAATAGCCGCTGTCAATGGCGTGGCATTTGGTGGTGGATTTGAAGCTGCTCTAGCCTGTGACCTGATCATTGCTGCCGAGTCTGCTCGATTTGCGCTGCCAGAACCAAAAGTAGGCCTTGCTGCAGTGGGAGGAGGCATCCAACGCCTGTCCCGCACCATAGGCCTCAAGCGCGCTTTAGGCATGATACTCACCAGCCGCACAGTCAGCGCTGACGAGGGTATGGCGCTAGGCTTTGTCAATCAGGTAGTACCCGACAATCAGTTATTGGACGCAGCCTTTCAATGGGCGCAACAGATCACTGAGTGTGCCCCCTTGGCAATTCGCTGCAGCAAACAGGTAGCTTATATCAGTACCGAACAAGCAACGATGAAGGATGCCCTCAATCTTGAGAACTACCCTCTCGCAGCAGCCCTCTTCAACAGTGAAGATATGCTTGAAGGCCAACGAGCTTTTATTGAGAAGCGCAAGCCCCAGTGGCGTGGCAAATAATCTACCACTTGTAACCCAATACTCATTCAATAGTCAGGACTAGAAGCTATGACGAAGAAACTGGACAATAAAGTAGCAATTGTCACTGGCGGTGCCCGCGGAATCGGTGCGGCCTGTGCTGCCAAGCTGTGTGAAGAAGGCGCCACTGTCTTGATCACCGATGTACTGAACAGCGCTGGCCAAACCACCGCTGAACGGTTGCAGCAACTCGGCCACAAAGTGCAGTATATTTACCACGATGTTGGAGATGAAAATGCCTGGCAAACAGTGGTAAATCATGCCTTGACCCAGTTCGGGCGCATCGACTGTCTAGTAAATAACGCTGGCATCAACTGCCCTCTCACTCTGGAAGATGCGACCGCACAGCAATTTCGCGAACTCCTGGAGGTCAATGTAATTGGTACTTTTTATGGTATGCAAGCCGTACTTCCCAGCATGAAAAAGCAGGGGGGAGGTTCCATCATCAATATCTCCTCAAACTCGACCCGCAAAATGGTCGCTGAAACTACTATCTATGGCGCCTCCAAAGCAGCCGTTGCCTACATCACCAAATCTGCAGCAATCAATTTTGGTGAAAAAGGCTACAACATACGCGTCAACTCCGTCCATCCAGGCGCCACCAAGACAGACATGACAGGAGGAAGTGATATCGCCGACATCATCGACCGCTTGGTTGCCGCCGTGCCAATGCGAAGGATGGGGGAGCCCGAGGATATTGCCGCAGTCGTAGCTTTCCTCGCTTCCGATGATTCTCGTTATATGACAGCCGCGGAGCTGTTTGTTGACGGAGGAGCCAGCGTAGTTTAGCTACCACTACTTCACTCATCTCGACTATTCAACCTTACGGCCAGCTCTGGGGCCACCGAAAATATAAAGCAGGAGATTACATCATGCGTATTAACATGCCACCCGAACACGAGAGCAATCCCGTAGCACACCTTGCTGACAACTATGCTGGTGAGATCGTCAATGCAGGTTTGGCATTTTCGAAAGCCGTCTATCAACATTCCAGACTTTCTCTGCGAGAGTTTGAAGCAGCGAGGGTGCGGACAGCAGAAATCAACGGCTGTAAAGTCTGCCAAAACTTTCGAGCTGAGAGAGATTTGCCCGGTTACTTTGAACACTTCGGCGGTAGTACTAATGGCTCAGTAGCCGAGAGCGGTCCTGTGCCGGACGAAGAGTTCTATCGCAATGTTTCACTCTGGCGCGATTACCCAGGCTTTAGTGCACGAGAAAAGCTCGCTATTGCCTATGCCGAAGGCATGGGAACGGACCCCCAAGGGCTGGCTGCAAACGAGGACTTCTGGCAATCAATGCGGAACGCTTTTTCCGACGCTGAAATTGTCGATTTAACCTACGCTGTAGCCAGTTGGATGGGCATGGGGCGCGCTACTCATGTCCTCGGCATGGACAGTCTGTGTGCCTGGGTTCCAGGTAGCGAATGAACAGCCCAACCCTGAAATATCCTTTTGCTCCCACATCTGACTGAGGTATCCATGAGCAACTCTACCGATGCAGGCAAACATGCTGCACTTTTTGCGCCATTCAAATGCAGTTCTCTTAACCTGCCCAACAAGATTGTTATGGCACCGATGACACGCAGCTACTCTCCAAACGGAGTACCCGGTGAGAACGTAGCTGACTATTACCGGCGTCGCGCCGAAGGCGGTGTTGGTCTGATTCTCACAGAGGGCACCTGGATCAACCACCCTGCTGCCTCCAATGAAGAGAATGCACCGCGCTTTTATGGAGAAGATGCACTGCAAGGCTGGCAAAAGGTGGTGGATGCTGTACACGGAGCAGGTGGCAAGATCATGCCCCAACTATGGCACACCGGTCTGTCCAGGCGCCCCCAAGCCCAACATATCTACGAAGATACGGTTGAAGACCTGTCACGCAAAGTAAGCCCTTCTGGCTACGTCATGCCTGGCGAAAAGGTTGGTGAAGGCATGAATGACGCAGAAATCGAAGCAGTGATCGAAGCTTATGCCTCTGCTGCGGAGACGGCCAAAAAGCTGGGCTTTGACGGGGTTGAGATACATGGAGCCCACGGATATTTAGTTGATCAATTCTTTTGGCACGAAACCAATAAACGTACAGACCGCTGGGGGGGTGACTTGGCTGGACGTGCAACCTTTGGCGTCGAAATGATCAAAGCCTGCCGGGCTAGAGTAGGCAGCGACTTTCCACTGATACTACGCTTTTCTCAGTGGAAGCTGCAGGATTACACAGCTAAACTCGCCACCACCCCACAACAGCTTGAGTCCCTGCTGACACCACTGGCTGATGCTGGCGTCGACATTTTTCATGCCTCCCAACGTCGGTATTGGGAGCCAGAGTTTGAAGGCAGTGACCTCAATCTTGCAGGCTGGGCAAAGAAAATTACTGGCAAGCCTTCCATCACCGTAGGCTCGGTAGGCCTCCAGCGCGACATGGCCGAAGCTATGTCGGCCTCAGACGACACTGACACAGCTCGCATTGATAGACTGATTGAAATGCTGGAGCGCGGCGATTTTGATCTTGTCGCAGTGGGGCGCGCCTTAATCGCCGACCCCCAATGGGCCAACAAGGTGAAATCTGGCCATATGGACGACCTCAAACCTTTCAATCCAGCAATACTCGCTGACCTGATCTGAGCTGACACACGGAGTAATCAGGCGCAAAACAACGCTTTGCTTGTCGGGACTGACCAACACCTCTCCCGACAAGCAAGCGGTTATCTAAAAAAAGCTATCAATCTAGCGTGTAAAATTTTTCCCCCCTCATTCTCGCCAGCTTCAGTTACGTAGCTATTAACACTAATAGGAGAAGTAAGATATGCAGCACTTTGGAAAACACCCAGTTCGACAAATCGCTTATTTTGTACCCGACGTAGAGGCAGCAGCACTGCGTCATAGTGCGCTATTTGGCTCAGGCCCTTATTTTGTGGCTCACAATATCCCTCTGTCTTTATGTAGGTATCGAGGACAGCAGGCGGAGCTCGACCATAGCTCTGCTTACGGCCAATGGGGCGAGGTAATGATTGAGTTTGTCCAGCAAAACAATCCTGGTCCATCCGTATTCAAGGATATTTACCCCACTGGGCAAGGCTTCCATCACGTTGCTCTGATTGTTGACAATCTGGAGCAAACCAGACTTCAATTTGAAGGTGCCGGATACCCCACCGCTCTCTATGCAGAAGTTGGACCGGGTGCGGCCTTTGCAATGATGGACTGTGTCGCAGATTATGGCCACTTTGTAGAACTTTATGAGCCCTCGCCGCCACTCCTCGGCGTGTACGACACAGTAAAATCAGCTTCCACCAGCTTTGATGGCACTGATGTTATACGCTACTTTAGTTTTTAAATGTTTGAGCTGTAATTAAGAAGCGGCAAATACTGACAACAAAAAACTTAACCCCTGCCTACCAGGATGAAAAGCCTTAGCAAGCAGGGATAGGGGTGCATTCTTTTGTAGTCGGGACTTCTACGATGCGAATGTTTTTTGTAGCAACATTCGCACCTCTCGCAGGTTCTAACCACAGATATAAAAGATCATTAACCTGCCATCTGTTGCTGGTACTGAGCCATGTCCCAATAGTCCCGCCACGCAACAATTTTACCGTCGGCAAACTCAAAAGTTCCCATTACTCTCATGTCGATCCAGCGCCCCTCTATACGAAAACGATCCAGCCTTTCTGTCAACACTTCCCCGCTGGGGGCCTCAGCAATATGGTGGACAATCCAGTCAATTTCACTGGCATTTCCGACGAAAGACATCAACAGTGCTTCAATTTCTTTCGCGCCTTTCACTTCCCCCATGGGGACGTTTTCATAGAGGCAGTCCGCAGACATAAAACTCATAATGTGATTTATATCACGTGAATTCCAAGCTTTACAAAAAGCCAACACTCTATCTGAATTACTTATATCGGTCATGCTTTTCCCTCCCAGGGTTAATGTAAGTGACACACTTGAAGTGTCGCGCCTATTGCCAGAACAGAGTACCTGATGAACGCTCTACACAATCACTCGTTCGGCAAAGTCGACTATAAAACGCTTTTTTTCATCAAAGGTTGTAAAGGGCTTGCCAAGTAAATGATCAATAGGACCAACATGCCCCTGAGTAACTCCCATCTCTTCCGCGCGCTTGTAATCTTCACGTCCAGGAAGCGATCCATCAGGATTGCGTGGTAAACCCACCATAAACTCGAAAGGCTCATGTTCTCTCTGAGCCTCACGCCGACCTTCATTCACAAGAGCTATTTGACCAGGAAGCACATCGAGTGGCGAAGTCATTCCCATCCAGCCGTCTGCAATCCTTCCAGTGCGACGTAGAGCAACAGGGGCAGCGGAGCCTATATAAATAGGAATTGGTTTCGCAGGCCTTGGGTTTGCATAAGTCGCGGCAAAGTCAAAAAAATCACCGTGGTGCTCGACGGGACCAGGCCCCCATAATTTGCGCAGCACTTCGATCATCTCTACAGTACGTCCTGCGCGGGTCTTAAAGTCAACCCCAGCCAGAGCGTACTCTTCTTCCATCCAACCAAGCCCCACACCGAGGGCAAATCTGTCATCACTCAATCGAGCCAAAGTACCACAGGCTTTAGCCACCAGAAAGGGGTTAGTGCGGTTGGCGAGAATCATCACGCAAGTGCCATACTTCAGCTTCTTGGTATGAGCCAGAATAGTGGCGCCAAACACAAACATATCAGGAAATACTGTTTCGGCAGGCAGTGGCCCACGCTCCTGAGGATCCCGACTATCGGATCCAGCAGGCATAAACCAGTGATCATCGCCTACTACACCTTCAAAGCCCACCTCTTCTGCCAGCAAAGCAAGCTTTAGCCCTTCTTCGGGTTCAGTATTGTGTATGTGCAACCAGTACTTCATTGAGTATCCTTTATCCAAGGGTTAGAGAAATAAGGTAAACGACATTTGTTACAGTAGACAGCATACCAGTTAACACTCCCTCCAATGAAAGTGATGCCGAATCCTCTCTACACAAAAACAACCCCCTATTCCTATTAATGTTGACAACATCAGGTTTCAATAGCAAAGAAGTCCGAATAGCTTCCCGCGATCCGCGCCTTAGCATAAG
>JBBAFY010000098.1:0-7668 GCA_041655135.1 Tissierellales bacterium | reverse complement strand
TATATGGAATATAGGAAGTATTCTTCGAATATCTGAGGCACTTAAATTAGTAAATCCTAATCTAAAGATTATATTAGGTGGACCGGAAGTATCTTTTGATGGAGAAGAAATAATTAAGAATAATCCTTTTGTTGATTTTATTATTTATGGAGAAGGAGAAGAAACATTTAAGGAACTATTGTTGAAGTTAAAGGACAATGATAATAGCTTTAAGAATGTAAGAGGACTTATTTTTAAGAATGGAAAAGAAGTACATATGAATGAACCTAGACCATTAATTCAATATTTAGATACCATACCTTCACCTTTTGATGATGCTCTTGATGATTTTAAAGACCGGATAGTATATTTTGAGAGTTCAAGAGGATGCCCATTTAACTGCAGGTTCTGTCTTTCATCTACTATCAAAGGAGTAAGATTTTTTTCAATTGAAAGAGTTAAACATGATTTGAAAAAATTAATTGACGCAAGAGTAAAACAAGTGAAATTTGTAGATAGAACCTTTAATGCAAAAAAGGAATATGCTTTAGAAATTATGAATTACATTATTGCACAGAATCCAAGGAATATTAACTTTCATTTTGAGGTGACCGCTCATTTACTAGATGATGATGTTTTAAGATTTTTAGAAAAAGTACCAGAAGGCTTATTCCAATTTGAGATTGGTGTACAGTCAACAAATCCTCATACTCTTGAAGCCATTGATAGAGTCACTAATACGGAAAAACTAATTGAAGTAGTAAAGAGAATAAAAAGTTTTAATAATATACATCAGCATTTAGATTTAATAGCTGGCTTACCCTATGAAGATTTTAATAGCTTTAAGAGTTCATTTAATGACATCTACTCTTTAAGACCCGAAAAACTACAGCTAGGTTTTTTGAAGCTATTAAAAGGCTCAGAGTTAAGAAACAGTAAAGATTTATATGGCTATAAATTTATAGATAAACCACCATATGAAGTTCTTGAAAGCAGTTATGTTAATTATGGAGAAATGCTCAAGCTAAAAGGTGTCGAAGATTTAGTAGAAAAATACGCCAATGAATTATACTTTGAAAATACTCTGAATTATATATTGAACAATTTCTTTCATAGACCTTTTGATTTCTTTGAGTCTTTTGCAGATTATTGGGGAAAAGAAGATTTAAGTATCAAGGCACATAGTAGAACAGATTTATATAGGATACTTCTAGAATTTTATTGTAGTAATATTAATAAATATGTAGAATTATTTAAGGATATTCTAAGATTTGACTTTATTTACAATACTAAATCTCCTACCATTCCTTATTTTATGAGAAATGGAAGTGAAGATATTTCAAAGACTAAAAAACATGATTTTTTAAAGAACCACTTAAACTTAGAAAAATACTTGCCTGAGTATATGGACTTACCTGCTAAAAAGATAATTAATGAAGTGTATATTGATAGGTTTAATTATGATATACTAAAATTCATAGATACGAACTATAACCTAGATGAGTATGCTTTATCAGATACTTATGTGTTATTTGTATATAAGAATGACAGTAAGGTATTTGAAAGATGTAGATATTATAAAGTAACTCAAGAATTTTTACAAGAGGAGTGATGTGTTTGAATATTTTAAAAGATTTGCTTTTAGTTAATAAAAGTACTCTGAAGAAAACTTCAAAGCTATTTCTAAACAACTGGGTAATTGTTTTTACAGGGTTTGTATATACAGTGCTTAACATTGCCCTATTGATAGTATTGAATATTCTTTTCAGAATACCAATACTAGGTTTTTTTTCTGGGATAATTTCCTTCATAGCTACTAGTGCCATGATATCAAACTTTCTTTACCTATTAAATCAAATTATAAGATACGAAAGAATTACTTTTCAGGATTTTAAAGAAGGTTTTACGATATATATTAGGAAGGTTTATGGAGTTATGTTTATTGGATGGATAGCGAGCTTTTTATTTGATAGAATCATAGGACCTTTCATCTATTCCATAAATATATCCTATGTAGGATCTTTGAGCTTTATTATAAGTATTCTAACTCTAATATTGCTGAATGCTTTACCAGAGTCTATCTATCAAAAGCATTATTCAGCTTGGGAAACAGTTATGTATGCATTTAATTTTGTTAAAGAAAATTGGATAGAGTGGTTTGTGCCTAATATAATAATGTTAGGGCTATTTTATTTACTTACAGGGAATGTAATAAGAGACGTATTAGCCATTAGTGCTGGTTATTTCTATAGCTTTTCTGTAAGTGGCATTGTGCTTTATATAGTAGGTCAGATTATGTTTTCTTTTATTATGATATATAGGGGAATTTTGTTTGACATTTTAAGTACAAGCACCAGAAGAAAAAGAGCATATATGCAACAATTATATAAATAAGTGATATTATGTTATGAGTAAGGGTCGGTGAGGATATGAAAGATTTACGAGATTATTTTCTTAAAAAAACAGAAAACATTTCATTTGTTGAGATAAAGCCTGATTCTATGGTTTTTATAAAAGATTATAAAATAGATCAAGAAGTGCCACTACCTTTGATTGTTGATGAGCTAATTAATGAGATAAAGAAGGGTACTGCTACAGATGAAGTTAAGGTTTCTTCTATTATTAATGGAATGATATATTTGATTGGAACAGATACAGAATTTAAATTTACTCAGCAATATATAGAAATCCTTTATCATTATGATGAAAAGATAGAAGACTATATTTTGTATATGGGACTAAAAAAAATTAATGAAGATGCCTTCGAAGAGGGAATTGTTTGGCTTAGAGCCTTACATCACATTAATAATGATAATTTGATGGGAAAGTATAATTATGCTTTGGCTTTAGAAGAAAAAGCAAGAAGACTGTTTATAATGAAAAATAAGTTAGGTAATAATTTTCTAAATAGCTCTACGAATATTCTCGAGGAGATTATTAATAAAGCTCCAGACTTTGATTTAGCTTATTACAAGCTTGGTTATCACTATAAAAACAGCCAGCAGTACGTAAAGAGTAGTTTAATGTGGGAGAAGTATATTCGTTTAGGGAAAGATACTGAAATGCTAGAAGAGATTAGGGAAAATCTAGAATTGATCCAGGATGATATAATATATGAGGAAGGATATAATTTAGTTTTGTCTGGCGACCCAAGAAAAGGATTAGAAAAGCTTTTGCCACTTAAGGAAAGGTATGTTGATTGGTGGAATCTTTTTTTTATGATAGGTTTAGGATACAGGCAATTAGGCATGTATAAAGAGGCCATAGATGAGCTTGAAATTGTGCTTGATTTTGTTCCTGAACAGGTGGAAGCATTAAATGAACTTGGACTTTGCCAAGCCTTTATAGGCCATTATAATGAAGCAATTTCTAATTTTACAAAAGCTATCGAGCTAAAACCAAAAGACTTTGAAATAAGATGTAATAGGGGAATGGCGTATTTACAAATTAAGGATATTGAAAATGCTGAAAAGGATATAAATACAGCATATGAACAATGTAATACAGATGAAATAGTTATTTCATGCAAGCAAGAGCTTGAGAAAGTGAAGAGTATGGCTTAGGTCATACTCTTTTTGCTTTACTATTGCAAAATTAAATACCAAAAAAACCAAGACTTGTCTATATACTTTTAAAATTTCGTAAACACTTTGAACAAATATATATAATTATGATAGAATAGTTTTGGGAAACGATTTCCTTAAACTACATATTCTAATGGGGGGAAATAATTTGCTTAGGTACTTAAAGGACTTAGTCGAAAAAGCCAATGTGCAAACAAAAAAGAGACTAGCAGTTGCTGCCTGTCAAGATGAGGAAGTTTTAAAGGCTGTTCATGAGGCTGCATTAAGTGGAATAGTGGAGCCAATACTAATTGGGGACATTGAAAAAACCGAGAGAATTGCGAAAGAACTAGGAATATCTATAAAAGCATATGAAAAAATTGATGTAATAGAATTAACTGATGCCGCTGAAAAAGCAGTAAGACAAGTAAGTAGTGGCAAGGCAGATTTTTTAATGAAGGGGTTAATTGATACATCAATATTATTAAAGGAAGTACTAAGTAAAGAATACGGATTAAGAACGGATAGTCTTCTTAGTCATGTAATGATATACCAGGTACCCACTTATCATAAAATTATATTATTAACAGATGGTGGCATGAACCTAGAACCAAATTTGGATGACAAGGTGAAAATATTAAGAAATGCTATAAAGGTATGTAAGGCTCTGGGATATGACAAAATTAAGGTAGCTGCTATTGCTGCCAAAGAAAAGGTCAATCCTAAAATGATAGCTACTGTTCATGCTGATGAGTTAAAGAAAATGTCTGATAAAGGGGCATTCGAGGATGGGGTTATTATCGATGGGCCCTTAGCACTTGACTTGGCAGTTTCTAAAGAGGCAGCTAAGATAAAAGGATACAATAGCCAAGTAGCAGGAGATACAGACATCCTTCTAGTACCAAATATTGAAACTGGAAATGGAATTGGAAAGAGCTTAACTTATTTTGCAAACAGTCAATCAGCAGGAATTATTATGGGTGCAAAGGTTCCAATTGTATTAGTCTCAAGAGCTGATTCTCATGAGGCAAAGCTTTATTCAATAGCCCTAGGCAGTATAATTTCGGAATTAAATTAATAAAAGCTTAATATTTGGTTTTAATTATAAATAATAATAGAAGTAGCTATTTGTTTATGGAGGATTAATAAAGGGGGAAAAAAAGTGAAAAGATTATTGACTGGAAATGAAGCAATAGCTCTAGGAGCTTATGAGGCTGGGGTAACAGTGGCTTCTGCGTATCCAGGGACTCCAAGTACTGAGATATTAGAAAACATAGCACTTTATAAAGAAATTTATTCAGAATGGACACCAAATGAAAAGGTTGCTTTAGAGGTAGCTATAGGAGCTTCTATTGCAGGTGCAAGATCCTTAGCTGCAATGAAGCATGTTGGTGTTAACGTGGCAGCGGATCCATTATTCACATTTTCATACACAGGAGTTAATGGAGGATGTGTACTTATTTCCGCAGATGATCCAGGTATGCACAGCTCTCAAAATGAGCAAGACAATAGGTATTACGCAAAGTTTGCTAAGATACCTATGTTAGAGCCAAGTGACAGCCAAGAAGCAAAGGATTTTGTCAAAATCGCATATGATATAAGTGAAGAATATGATTCACCAGTATTATTAAGACTTACTACAAGAGTATGCCATGGAAAAGGTTTAGTAGAGGCAGGGGAGAGAAAAGAAGTTGGTATAAAAGAATATAAAAAGGATATAGCAAAATATGTTGCAACACCAGCAAATGCGAAAAAAC
This sequence comes from Tissierellales bacterium, assembly GCA_041655135.1. Lineage (GTDB taxonomy): Bacteria > Bacillota > Clostridia > Tissierellales > Proteiniboraceae > Proteiniborus. The sequence goes on along the minus strand of JBBAFY010000098.1, from coordinate 2,369 downwards.
GTAGAATTTTAATAGAGGATAGATTTGTAAAGCTAGAAGAGCTAAGCAATAATTCTGAACTAAATAAGATAGAATGGAATGATAAGAAGATAGGAGTTATTACTTCTGGTGTAGCTTATCAATATGCAAAAGAAGTATTTGGAGATAATGTTTCATATCTAAAGTTAGGATTCACATATCCAATACCTAAGGCAAAAATAAAAGAATTTGCTGAACAAATAGAAAAAATATATGTTATAGAAGAACTGGAGCCTTATTTAGAAGATGAGATTAGAAGTATGGGTATAAAAGTTGTTGGAAAAGATGTTATCCCAGCTGTAGGAGAGCTTAATCCAGATATACTTGCAGAGATACTATTAGGGACTAAGCCTGAAAAGGTAGATATTAGTCCTGAAAAGATTGTTGGTAGACCACCTACAATGTGTGCAGGTTGTCCTCATAGAGGTCTATTCTATGTACTTAGCAAAAAGAAGAATGTAGCTATAACAGGAGATATAGGTTGCTATACATTAGGTTCAGCACCACCATTAGAAAGCATGGATACAACTATCTGCATGGGAGCTAGTATAAGCGCAGGTCATGGATTCACTAAGGCTTTTGAAAAAGGCGGAATAGATAAAAAAGTGTTTGGAGTTATTGGAGACTCTACATTCTTCCATTCTGGTATTACAGGTTTACTAAACGTTATATATAATAGAGGAAATGTAGCAACTATTATACTTGACAATAGGATAACAGGAATGACAGGACATCAGGATAATCCAGGAACAGGATATACACTATCTGGAGATGTAACTGAACACATAGATATAGAAAAAATATGTGAGGCAATAGGCGTTAAGAACATTGCTGTAGTAAATCCTCTAGATTTGAAAGAGACAGAAGAGGCAATCAATAAGGCAGTAAACACAAAAGAACCTATGGTTATTATAACAAAGATGCCTTGTGTATTAAAAAAATCACCTACAGAAGAAATAAAAGAATACAAACTAAATGAAAGAGTTAAATGCGTGGTTGATAGAGAGAAATGTAGGAAGTGTAAGATGTGCCTAAAAGCTGGGTGTCCAGCAATATCTTTCGATGCAAATATAGGCTCTATAATTGACGAGTCTATGTGTGTAGGCTGCGATGTATGCTTGCAAATATGTCCATTTAAAGCAATTGTAAAGGTGGGTGAATAATATGTCAGACGTTAAGAATGTTTTATTTGTAGGAGTAGGAGGACAAGGGATAATACTAGCCAGTAAAATATTGTCTAAAGGTCTTATTGATGCCGGGTATGATGTGAAGATGTCTGAGGTACATGGAATGGCACAGCGAGGAGGTAGTGTTACTACTCAAATACGATATGGTAAAAAAGTTTATTCACCAATAATAGGCATTGGCCAGGCTGATATAATAGTATCCTTTGAAAAAATGGAAGCAATGAGGTGGATAGAATATTTAAAGCCAAGTGGAAAATTAGTTGTAAATGACTATGCAATAGCACCTGCTCCAGTTTTATCTGGAAAAGTAGAGTATCCTAAGGGAATCGTAGAAGATCTAAAGGATAAAGTTAATACAATCAGTTTAGATGCTGCTGAAGAAGCAAAACAACTAGGTAATATAAAAACTCAGAATATAATAATGCTTGGAGCTTTAATTAAAGCAATGGGGATAGACGAAATAGATTGGGAAAGTGTTATTAAAGAAGAAGTAAAAGACAAGTTCATAGATATAAATCTAAAGGCATTTAATATAGGTAGAAAGCTAGTCCAATAATCAAATAAAAGAGCTAGGCCTAAGTGAACCGACCCCCAAAAGTTAGACCAAAAATCTAACGATTGGGAGGTTGGTCCTTTTACTAACTAGTGAATATTTACATTATATTGTGAAACAATAATGTAGGATAATATATATATTATTAAAGTAAGGAATTATATTCATATAGCTTATAATAGAGACAAAATTGTGGAACAAAGTACCATTGACTATTATAATTATTATGTGGTATATTAGTCTTTGTCACTATAAAAGAAACAAACTGTATTGTTGGTAAAAAGATAAATTAAAGTAAACATTTAAGAGTAGAAGAAAGACAAAAAGTTATTGACATCTGCAAGGAAATTTGGTATTATAATATAGTCGTCACTAAACGACTAGGAAAAAGAAAGAAAAAATAATTTAGAAAACATGTTGACAAGCGACAAGATAAATGTTAACATAGTAAAAGTCGGCTCTCAAAACCACAGTGGAATTTTTAGTTTGGTTTTGGCAGACAAAAAGCTTGTTTGGTCTTTGAAAATTGAACAGTGAGAAGAAAAAAACACAGACATCCAAAATGAAAATTTTAGATGCGCTTAAAACAAGTCAACGTCATAACTGTTGAC
>JBBAFY010000097.1:0-8200 GCA_041655135.1 Tissierellales bacterium | reverse complement strand
TGAGGACTTTGAGTATTATGTGTCATTTAAAATATTAGATAATGTATAGGGTGGTTAAATTATGAATAAAGACTTTTATATTAGAACAAGAAAAAAAATATTGAATAGCATAGAGGACAATTCTCTATTTGTATTGTTTTCTGGTACAGCTCCACATAAATCAGCAGATGCAGATTATGATTTTATTGTAAATAAAAATTTTTTCTATACCGTAGGTATTGAAAGAGAAAAGTTCATACTGCTTATTGAAAAAAGAAACAACAAAATTAAAGAAACTATATTTATTGATAAGGTATCACCATTAGAGGAAAAATGGACTGGCTATAGAATGAAAGAAGACGAAGTTAAGTCGATTTCTGGGATAGAAAACATTAAGCCAGTAGATGGCTTTTATGACTATTTAAATACTATCATGTTTAATGATTGCTTTTCGAATATCTACTTAGATTTGGAGAGACGTGGTTGGGATTCAGATGACACCAAGGCATTCAAACTATCGAAAGATATTAGGGAAAAGTATCCTCATGTTAAGATAAATAACTCATATAGTATAATTGCAAAATCAAGAATGGTAAAAGCTGAAGAAGAAGTTGAAATGATAAGAAGGGCTATAGAGATTACTAATCAAGGAATTAAGAAAATGATGGAAAATTCAAAGTCAGGAATGAAGGAGTACCAACTGGAAGCATACTTTGATTTTGAGTTGAAGATATTAGGGGCAAAAAGACATGCTTTTAATACAATCGCTGCTTCTGGTAAAAATGCAATAGTACTTCATTACGGGGAAAACAATTGTCAGATGGAAAATGGAGATCTTATTTTATTTGACTTAGGTTCCGAATACAAGAATTACTGTGCAGACATCTCTAGAACTTTCCCTGTTAACGGGAGATTTACAGAAAGACAAAAAGAAATATACAATATAGTACTGAAATCACAACTTGAAACAATTAAAGCAATTAAACCTGGGTTACCTTTTAAAGAGCTGAATAACGTAACTAAAAAGGTTCTCATAGAGGAATGTAAAAGAATTGGTCTTATTAGTTCAGATGAAGAAATAATTAAATACTATTATCATGGAGTAAGTCACTACTTAGGTTTAGATACTCATGATGTAGGAGATAGAGAAGCAATTTTAGAACCAGGGATGATTCTTACAATAGAGCCTGGACTTTATATAGAAGATGAAGGGTTAGGAATAAGAATAGAAGATAATGTATTAGTAACTGAAGATGGCTGTGAAAATCTATCAAAAGACATAATTAAAACTGTAGAAGAAATAGAAGGATTTATGAATAAATAAGAGAAGTGATTTTTCACTTCTCTTTCTTTTGATCATTTCAAATTTTTTCTCTAAGTAATCCGAGACTTTTTTCAATCAAAGCAGGGATTTTGGCAGTATTTGCCCCACCACCTTGTACAAGTTCAGGGCTACCACCACCTTTTCCATTAATAATACCTATAACAGAATCAAATATGTTTTTCATATTAACGTTTAGATCGTTTGATCTTCCCATTAATATATGACATTTATATTGGTTTTCAATAATACACAGTATGCAGATGGTTCTTGAATGTGATAATACCTGGGTCATAGCATATTTAGCCATTTTGGGATCAAAATTATTTAAAGTTTTTTGTACAATCCTTACATTTTTAATCTTAAAACTCTCATTTAAAAAACCCTTAACTTGATAATTTAATAATTCAGATTTAGTATCCTGTAATTCTTTTTCAAGTAATTTATAATCATCATAAAGCTTAGTCACTGCACTTAATGTGTCTATATCCTTAGAAGACAGTAAGACTGAAATATTGCTGATGTTATAACTCTTTAGGGAATAATCCTTAAGTGCTCTGTAGCCGCATACGAACTCGATTCTGGTATTTCCCTTGTATTTCTCCCATTTTCTTATTTTGATTATTCCTACCTCACCAATGTTTCTAACATGGGTTCCAGCACATGGAGTAATATCAACATTTTCAAATTCTATAATTCTAATATTTTTATCTACTGTTGGAGGTTTTCTTAAGGGAATACTATTTATATCTTTGTTTTCTACCTCATAGGCTTTAATAGGGAAGTTGCAGTATATGATTTCATTAGCAAATCTTTCAATTTTTTCTACATCAGCCTCTGAAAGTTGTGGTATTGCCACATCAATATATACATAATCACGACCAATATGCATTCCGATAGTATTTGCATTGTATAGCCTATAGATTACTGCAGAGAGCAAATGTTGACCAGAGTGTTGCTGCATATGGTCAAAGCGAACATCCCAATCTATAGCAATATTTACTGTATTAGAGCTTATATTATCCTCAAGAACATGGACTATACTACCATTTTCCTCATATACATCAATAACCTTTGAATCATTTATTACAGCCTTATCCATAGGCTGACCGCCTGATAGATGTGGATATACAATAGTTCTATTCAAGGTAACGTAAAATTTACTATTAGAATATTCCTTATTAATAATTTTTGCAGTAAGTTCTTTCAAATAGGGATTATCTAAGTATATTTTTTCTGTCATTATATCATCCTTCCTCATCATAAGGTTGAAAATTTTTAATTATGATTACATCATTACTATCAACATACAATATTTTTTCATTCTTATCTTTCACTTTATAGTATTTTCCAGTTAAATTCAATAGGTAATCTACAGTTTGAGCTGTATCTTCAAGTATCCCTACTTCAATGTTTTGAGAGATAATCTTTCCTTCAGACATGATAAATGAATTATATAGGTCGCTCCATACGAGTTTTACATCATAGTTACTCTGATAAACCAGTCTAAAATCTGATGGAATAGAAAAACTATGAGGATTCAGACCTTCATATTTTGATAAGGTCTTAGATAAGTTGATTACTATTTTATTCCTTTCAACTGTAATATTATCAACTACACTGTTTTCAGTAATATTAAACCATTTGGGGTCATCAATTTCAGGGTCACCCGATTTTTCTAAATAGATTGCTGAGTAATCAAGAGATTGACGGAAAACCTCTATAAATTCACCATCAATTTTTGAAAATACTCTCATAAAATTATCTGTGAAGTATGCCCCTAGCATTTCGTCTAGTAGCTCTTCAGTTACAATAAAAGATTTTTCTGAAGGCTCAATTCTTATGGCAGATATATTAATTATATTAGTTAAATTATGGATTTTGTTTGCCATTATGTATTTATCTTCATATTGACGATATATACCTATTAACCCCTGATCTTTAGATAAATTAACTGATATTATCAAATCCTCCTTATTATCGTGGATTATATCGTAAGGATATAAATTGATATCTATGAATTCAATATAATCTAACCAGTTTTCCTGTTCTAAATCTTTAAGTACTATTTTTTTAATTGAGCTATTAGCTAATCTTTTTATGTCTTCATCTTCAGAAAAATAGTTATCTACTAGTTTTTTGCTAAGTAAATTATTGATTGCTCCAATTTGATTAAATACTAAGCTATTAGCAATAGAAGAATAGTAAAGTTTTATAGTAAGCAAGCATATTACAAATAACACTAATACTATCGGCAAAAAAAGTTTTTTTCTTTTCATAAAAAAACACCACCTAATTTAATATATTAGTAATTGTTATATAATTATTATTTTTCTATTTATGTTTTTATTCAGTTATATGAACTTATTAGTTTATTTATAGTTTGTTTTTTAGTATAATAGGTTAAAACCAGACTAGGAAATAAGATAAAATAGGTGATGAAATGTCAACAATTGAATATTTAAAAATGATACCTTTGCTTCAAGGTATGAAGCTTGAGGAATTAGAAAAAATCGAAAAAATTACGAAGGAAAGATCTTATAGAAAGGAAAATGTAATAATTACTGAAGGAGAAAAAAGTGAGAATATATTTATAATTAAATCAGGCAAGGTAAAAATTTTTAAAACTAGTAGTGATGGCAGAGAAATAATTTTGGATATAAAAGGAAAATCTAAAATTTTTGCTGAAGTAACATTATTTGAGGATGGGAGAAACCCTGCAACTGTGGCTGCTATTGAGAATAGTGTTATTTTGAGTATAAACAATAAAGACATAGAGAGCATTATTAGAGAAAACCCAGAAATGGCACTAAATATAATAGTGATTTTGAATAGAAGACTAAAGGAAGCTCAATCAAGAATTAAAAATATGGCTATAAATGATACTTATGTTAGAACTGCACATATGCTCCTTAATTTAATTGAAAAATATGGTAAAGAAATAGGAGATGGAGCTATTGAATTAACCCTAAATATAACTAGGGAAGAGTTAGCTAGTTTAATAGGAACATCTAGAGAAACTGTAAGTAGAGCCCTAAGTCAATTTAGTAAAGAAGATGCTATAAAAATATCAGGACGTAGGATAATTATTCTTGATAAAAACAAGCTAGAGGGATGGTAGTAACAATAATGAATATCTTTATGTTACAAATATAGTGGGAGGTATTTTCTATGAAGAAATTCGAGTATAAAATTGAAAACATCAAAGCATTTGGGGTAACATCACTAGTATTGACTAAGGAACATGAAAAAAAATTTAACACTTTAGGTTCTGAAGGCTGGGAACTAGTGAACTTAAAATCACTAAGTAATCCAAGAAATTTAGTTGTTGTTTTTAAAAGAGAAGTTAATGATTACTAGTATAAAAGTGAACCGATGCAATTGCTAGACAACTTTTTTGATGACCTATGGATTTATGCAATAATTTAGCTATGCAGTAATAATTGTTTCAGGAGGCGCAGGAATGAAAAGATTTAATGTGAAAAGACTTACTTATGGTGGACTAATGACAGCTTTAGTATTTGCTGCCACAGCTATGATACCGCAAATTCCTATACCATTTACGGAAGGCTTCATACACATTGGAGATAGTATGATATTTGTTGCTTCTGTAGTTTTAGGTTGGGAATATGGACTTGTTGCAGGTGGAATAGGGTCTGCTATGGCAGATTTATATTTGGGATATGCTCATTGGGCAATACCCACATTAATAATTAAAGGAATAATGGGTGCAATCGTTGGATTTATGGCACAGGGAATAAAAGATAATAAACTAAAAGCTTTTAGAAATATTATTGGTTATGCAATTGGCATAGGTTGGATAGGATTAGCCATTTATTTCAGGTCTATATTGTCGAATATCTCAAACAATATCCAAAACTCAGAGTTAACTAGCTTCTTTATTGAAAAGTTTGAACTAGATGGAGCTAAACAACTACAAGCATTAATAGAAAGTGTACAATTATCTCTAATGATTGCTATTATAGCCATTCCAATTCTTATACTTATATTATCAATAGTTCTTAGAAAAAGTGATAAAGAATTGTTTAGCATGAACAGTCTAATGGGAATGACAATAGCAGGTCTTTGGATGGTTGTAGGCTACTATATAGCAGGGGGTATATTAAAAGGCAATATGATAATACCGATTTTTAGTGTACCTGCTAATGTTATTCAGTTTGTTGGTGGAGTAGTTATAGCTTTCCCAATAATAATAGCTCTGAAAAAAGCAAATCTTAGCAAACATTAAGCTCTAAATAAACTAGAGCTTTTTAATTTTTAACTATATTTAACAAAGTAAAGTTTAATAATTATTAGATATTATTATTTTCCTTGTATATTTATTTAGATTAAGGAATTAATCATAGGAAAACATTTTCCTAGATGTGATAATATCAATATTAAATGCAATAACAACAATATCATATAAAAACACATACTAATAAATATGCACACAATGCATATTTATTGTTTTTCTCAAACTTGACAAAACTATTGATATAGCAATATAATCAAATCAGATAAAGGAAACGGTTATTTGTATCATAAAAATTGTGCATAACTACTGCATAAAGGGGGAGTATTATGTCAGATGTGAAAAAGAGACTTAATGTATATTCGGAAATAGGTAAATTGGAAACAGTATTATTACATCGCCCTGGTAAAGAGCTTGAAAATCTTGTTCCAGACTATCTTGAAAGACTATTGTTTGACGATATCCCTTATTTAGATGTAGCTAGAAGCGAACATAATAGCTTTGCAGATATTTTGCGTGGTAATGGTGTAGAAGTATTGTACCTAGAAGAATTATCAGCAGAAGCTATAGCGGATACTGATGTCAGAGAGAATTTTATAGATGACTTTTTAGCAGAAGGCAATGTAGTAGGGCGTGGGACTAGAGAAGTTATTAAAGATTATTTAGATGACTTTACTAATAATGAACTTATAGATAAACTTATGGCAGGGGTTAGGAAAGATGAAATTCCTAAATTGATTAACAAGTCACTTATGGATTTATCTGATTCAAGATATCCTTTTATATTAGATCCCATGCCAAATCTTTACTTCACTAGAGATCCTTTTGCAACCATAGGACATGGGATAACATTAAACCGTATGAAAACAGATGTAAGAAATAGGGAAACTTTGTTTGCTAAATATATCTTTGAAAACCATCCAAGATTTAAAGAATTTGAAGTTCCTATATGGTTTAATAGAAAAGATAGGTATGCTCTTGAGGGAGGAGATATTTTAGTATTCAGCCCTAAAGTAATAGCGGTAGGTATTTCTGCTAGAACTGACGCTGCAGCTATAGAAAAATTTTCTGAAAGCATATTATATTCTGGCGAGAGTTTTGAAACGATTCTTGCATTTGATATTCCTAAGAAAAGAGCTTTTATGCACCTAGATACGGTATTTACCATGCTTGATTATGATAAATTTACTATTCACCCTGAGGCTGAAAAAAATCTAACAGTTTATAGCATTAAGAAAAGCCAAAGATTTCAAGGGGAGTTGTCTATAGAAAAAGAAGAATTACCCCTAAATCAAATATTACAGAAATACCTTGATGTAGATAAAGTAACTTTGATCCGATGTGCAGGTGGAAATGTAATAGATGCAGCAAGAGAACAATGGAACGATGGTTCAAATACTCTGGCAATTGCACCTGGTGAAGTAGTTGTATATGCTAGAAACTATGTTACTAACAGAATTCTAGAAGAACATGGAATCAAGACCCATGTTATGTCATGTTCGGAGCTTTCAAGAGGACGTGGGGGTCCTAGATGTATGAGTATGCCGTTAATGAGAGGAAATTTATAATAAATTTATAAGGGGGAATTATAATGGCATTTAATTTGAAGGGAAGACATTTTTTAACCTTAAGGGATTTTTCAACAAAAGAAATTGAATATCTAATTGATTTATCGGGTGAATTAAAAAGACTTAAGTACGCAGGAATTAAACCTAGAAATCTAGAAGGTAAAAATATTGCTTTAATATTCGAAAAACCTTCTACTAGAACAAGATGTGCTTTTACTGTAGGAGCTGTAGATGAAGGAGCACATGCAGAGTATTTGGGAAAAGGTGATATTCAGTTAGGTAAAAAAGAATCTGTTGCAGATACTGCAAGAGTTTTAGGAAGAATGTTTGATGGAATAGAGTTTAGAGGCTTTAAACATGAAACAGTGGAAGATTTAGCAAAATATGCAGGAGTTCCTGTCTGGAATGGTCTTACTGATAAATATCATCCAACACAAATCTTAGCAGATTTCCTAACAATAAAAGAGCATAAAGGGTATTTGAAGGGAATAAAATTTGCGTATGTTGGAGATGGAAGAAACAACATGGCAAATTCACTTATGATAGGTGGAGCTAAAATGGGGATGGATATGAGAATAGTATCTCCAAAGGAATTGTTTCCAGAGAATGAAATAGCAGATGGAGCTAGAGAAGTTGCAAAAGATACAGGAGCTACAATAACTATTACAGATTCAGTTGATGATGGAGTAAAAGATGTAGATGTAATCTATACAGATGTATGGGTATCTATGGGTGAAGAAGAATACTATGAAGAAAGAATAAAACTTTTAAAGGCATACCAAGTTAATATGGACATGCTAAAAAAAGCTGATAAGGATGTACTATTCTTACACTGTTTACCAGCATTCCATGATTTAAAAACTTCTGTAGGTCAAGAAGTTTACGAGAAATATGGCTTAACAGCATTGGAAGTTACAGACGAAGTTTTTGAAAGCAAACATTCAGTTGTATTTGACGAAGCAGAAAACAGAGTACATACAATTAAGGCTGTAATGGTAGCTACATTAGGAAATCAATAATAGATGAAAAGAGCTTGAATCTAAGCTCTTTTCTATTTTTTGTAGTATGCTATAATAT
>JBBAFY010000096.1:0-8402 GCA_041655135.1 Tissierellales bacterium | reverse complement strand
ACCTATGGCTAAGGTTATACGCTCTCCTATGTCCCTAGGGCAGTCCTTATCTGCTATAGGATGGGCTACTATAGCCCTTGTTCCCTTTATTATGTCTGGTATGCGGTCCTCTACAAATGGCTTAAAAAGCTTGACCACCTCTATTTCAGGAAGTATAGTATCTCTTCCCTGCTCTAAACCTAATACCATGTTTTCTAACAGACTAGCTTCCTCTAATACTGGACTAGACCAAAAACTTTTTTCAACTCTCCAGGTTTTTATAATAAATATTTTCTTTATACCCATAGTTGTTACATCTTGAATTATTCTTTTTAATGCCTTTGGTCTTGGCATTGCAAGAATTAACTGTACATTTAAGGGAGGAGGACTTGCTTCTAATAATTCTATATCCATTTCCAACTCCTCTTCATTGAGCTTTGTGATTAGTCCTTTGCCAATTCTATGGTTTAGTAGACCTACTTTTAGACTATCTCCTAGCTTTGCCTTATGAACAGTTAATACATGCTTTAATCTTCTATCTTTTAATCTAATTTTATTTTCTCCTATAAAATCCTGCTCAAATAAGATTATAAGGTTCATTGAGTGACCCTTCCTTTATTCTTCTTGCGAGTTTCTACCTATATATAGGTATATTTCATATTGTACCATTTAGTATTATTGTAAACAACAGAATATTTGAATACTTTATAAGTAATTAATTTGAGAGTTATAGGTCTGATCTATTGGCAAAGATTTAAATAGAAAGGAAATCACTCAAATGAGTAATTCCCTCTCTTCTAAGACTACTGAAATATCTAAGTAAATATTTCCTTGTATCTTGGCTGGTCTACTATTCTACCAGAAAATTCGGAACTGCATAGTAGTCGGTCAGTCCAGATATGATACTATTCTTCCCTATTCTAGTGTACATCCCTGCAAGTTTTTCATTATACATAAATAATCCTACTATATTTCCAAACTTACTTACTTTTACTTTCCCACCTTGAAATTCCACAAAATCGCTGGTGAAGGGTACGCAAAATTCTTGACAAATATAATCATTATTCCATGATTTATCTAACCTTTCCTTCCATTGGTCTAATGTGAAGTCTCGTCCTGCATAAACACCCTTAGATGCATACAAGTCTAATGGTTTAATAATATAATTATCCTTGTTGTTTAATACTTCATCATAAATTTTTCTGTCCCCACTAAATTCTTTAGTTTGTGGGATATGTTTTTTAATGAAGTCTCTTTCCTCTTCTGTAAGCATCTCCTGCACATCTTCATCATGGAGTATCTTAAATACTATCTTATTGTGCATTATCTGTGATTTAATAGGACCTATGACACAAACAGCTTTATCTCTATAAGCATTTATAAAGTCCCTAATCTCTTCACTTCTGTCTATTAGCTCCCTAGTGACTATTCTTCTATATACTAAATCTATTTTCATATCATTATAGTACAATACACCATCAATATATTTTAGCTCTCTAGGATCAGCTATAACTGCACTGTAACCCTTATTTATGTAAGCTTTTTCAAATTCCTTGAACTCATAAGGAGTGCCACTCTCATGAAAATCGACTATGGCCACATTGGGTTTTTCAATGCTAGAATTAAACTCTTTAAATATTTTTATACTTTCATCTACCCATTTAGATATGAGTTCGAAGTAGTTTATTTCATAACTATCCTTCATCCTACTAATTGCCTTTGTTTCTAAAAGTATCCTCCCTATGGTATTGTCCTCATTCATGGCAGATGAACCATCAGTGTTGAATTCACAAAACTTAAAATTATCTCCTCCACCATAAAATATATCAAATCTTCCTATGGGAACATTCACCTCATAGCCATGGTCTACTAGTATAAGCTCTTCTAATAGCTTAGAATAGCCAAATTTTTTCCTGAACTCAGGTGATTCCTTGTATCTATCTACTATCTTATTTGTAATAGACATTAGTGTCTTACCTATATTTTCAAATGTATCTAGGTCTTGTTTGGTAAAGAACATAGGTTGATAAAGAAAGGGTACTGGCTTCCCTTTATATACTGCGCTGGAATTTGCTACAGCATCAACTGTCCTTAAATAATCCTGATAAAATAAATCTTCATCACTTTTTACTATTTCAATATATTGGTTAATAAGTTTTTCTGAATCCAAAGTCCGTCACCTCTATTTATATTATTGTCTACAAAGCACCATTCAAGTGCTTCCTTTTTACCTAATAAAAGCTTTTCTTTAGTTATTTGCGAAGGATTTATCCTATTCTCCATCATGATTTCTAATGGGACTAAGTATTCTCTTTCGTTTTGATTTAGGCCTTCTTTTGCCAGATTGATGAGCCATTTACCTATTTCACTTAGTTCTTGGTCTTTAAGCTTTGCATTAAGTCCTTTGTGTGAAATATCTAGTCTGGCATTAATTACATCATCTTCCCTTAGAGTCTTTACATATTCATAAGCTGCATTTAAACTGTTTTTATTATATAAAAGCCCTTTCCACAAGGCAATAATAGCAAAATTTAGTGGATATGGAACTGAATCCATTACTCTTATTTCAATAAATTTCTTTGTTCTAACATCTGGAAATACCATAGTGAGTACGTGCTCTAGCTCATCCAACGAATAGTCTTCTGGATTAAACAGTTCTTTATATGGTTTCTCCCCAGTAAATGTAATAGCCTTCCCATCATCTATGAATATAGGCGAAACATTTAGTATATAGTCGCTATAATTTTCATAGCCAAATGAATCATCAAAGACATTATTTACAATACCACATCTTTCACTATCACAGTTTTCCCATATTTTTTTTCTTAAACAAAACTCTTCGGTCAGCTCTCCCTCAAAGAAAGTTGTATTGTCAAACATTGCATATGCTACTGGAGAAAGGGCATTGGCAACTCTGTATTTTTTGATATAATCCTCCTCTGAACTATAGTCTAAGGATATCTGAACTGAAGCCGTTCCCTTCATCATGCTATGAGCGTATTTACCTTTTGACTTAAAGTATTCATACATAAAACTATATCTTTTTTTAGGTATCATCCTTATGTCAGAAATCTTGCTCTCTGGATGATATCCTGTAGTTATCAAGCATTGTCCCTTAGCATCTAATATAGGTACTATTTCATCTAGAAAGTCTTTATATGCTCTTTCTATGTCTTCAATATTCATATAAGGTTTAATGCTAAGCTCAAACTGGCTTCCAGGCTCTAATGATATAGTCATATCCCCTTTGCTTAAGCCTAAAACATGATTTTCTTCATAGTCCCCTTTCCAGCCTAAAGTTTGAAGATTCAGCAAGGTGTTTTCTACACCATCTGTCCCGTAGTATGAAACTGTTTTTAATGTTTCTTTATCAACTATAAAGTGTTCGAACTCTACACCTATACTAAAGTTCTCTTCCTTTTTTTCATTGTTTTTAAAATACTTAACTATCTCATTTGTTTTCTTTTTATAGTTCATTTGCTTTCCCTGCCTTCGTTAGTCTTAAGTTTTATTATACCCATGAAAATCCTAGAAAAACATCATAAAAGCTACATTGCTTTTATGATATGAAAAAATAAACTTAATTAATGGATAGACGTTAGGACCTCTACACATATATTAAACTCATGTATAGAGGTCCTTTAAGTATATCTATTGTTTCTTTTCTTCTACTTCTTTAATTGCTTTTTCTATAAACTCTTCTACTGCCATCTGTCCTATATCTCCTTGGTCTCTAACTCTAACAGATACCAGATCATCTTCTGCTTCTTTTTCCCCTACTATTAGCATATAAGGAGTTTTTCTAAGCTGTGCTTCTCTTATTTTAAATCCTATTTTTTCTGCTCTTGCATCCACTTCAACTCTTATACCTTTTTCCTCTAGCCTTTTCTCAATGCTATATGCATATTCTTTAAATTTATCTGAGATTGGTAATATATCTACTTGTACTGGTGATAGCCATACAGGAAACTTGCCTGCATAGTGTTCTATTAACACTCCAATAAACCTTTCCATACTTCCCAAAATAGTTCTATGAATCATAACAGGTCTGTGCTTTTCATTGTCTTGACCTATATATGTTAAATCAAATCTTTCTGGCATTTGGAAATCTAATTGGATAGTCGCACATTGCCATGTACGTCCTATACTGTCTTCAAGGTGGAAGTCTATCTTTGGACCGTAGAATGCTCCATCACCTTCGTTGATAATATAGTCTATGCCTTTTTCTTCTAATGCTTCTCTTAAGTTATTTGTAGCTCTTTCCCATTGTTCTTCAGTTCCCATAGAATTTTCTGGTCTTGTGGAGAGCTCTACATGATATTTGAATCCAAATACCTGATACATATAATCAGCTAAATCTATTACCTTTATTAGCTCTTCCTTAACCTGGTCTGGTAGCATAAATAGATGAGCATCATCTTGTGTAAATGTTCTAACTCTCATTAGTCCATGCAATGCTCCTGCTAGTTCATGGCGATGAACCTGACCTAGTTCAGCCCATCTAAGTGGCAAATCTCTATAGCTAAACATTTGAGACTTGTATATTAACATAGAACCTGGACAGTTCATAGGCTTAATTGCATATTGTGCTTCGTCTATTGTTGTGAAGTACATATTTTCCTTATAATGATCCCAGTGACCTGATTGATGCCATAATTGTTCATTCAATATAAGTGGTGTTTTTATCTCACCATAACCTCTTTTAATATGTTCTTTTTTCCAAAAGTCTTGTATTGTGTTCCATAGTACCATTCCCTTTGGATGAAAAAACGGAAACCCAGGTCCTTCTCCATGCATACTAAATAAATCAAGCTCTTTACCTAGTCTTCTATGGTCTCTTTTCTTTGCTTCTTCAAGAAATTCTAGATAAGCATCTAGATCTTTTTGCTTTTCAAAGGATGTTCCATATATTCTCTGGAGCATTGGTCTTTTTTCATCGCCTCTCCAATATGCCCCTGCTATACTTGTAAGTTTAACAGATTTTACTTTCTTAGTACTTGGTAGATGAGGTCCTCTACATAAATCTACAAAATCACCTTGCTGATAAAATGAAATTATAGAGTCTTCTGGCAAATCTTCTATAAGCTCGACTTTATACTTATCATCCTGTTTTTTTACGAACTCTAAGGCTTCATTTCTAGGCAAAATAAATTTTTCCAGCTTTAAATCTTCCTTAGCTATTTTAGACATTTCTTTTTCTAATACTGCTAAATCCTCTGGTGTAAATCTGTGTTCTACGTCTATATCATAATAGAAGCCATCTTTAATTGCAGGTCCTATGGCTAGCTTTGCATCTGGAAAATGTCTTTTTACTGCTTGAGCTAACATATGGGCACTTGTATGTCTGAATACCTCACGTCCACCTTCATCTTCAAACTTTAATAATTGTAGGTCAGAATCTTCCTTAATTTCATCATTTAGCCCTAGTAGGTTTCCATTTGCACTTGCTCCTAGTACCACTCTTGCAAGTCCTTCACTTATGTCCTTTGCTATATCTATAACTTTTATTCCACTGTCGTATTGTCTAACTGAGCCATCTGGTAGTTTAATCTTTATCTTTGACATTTTGTTACCTCCTCTTTTAATAGTGCTTTTTGTCACCCTGAGCGCCAGTGAATGGGTCTCATTTTAAAAAATAGATTCTTCGACTGCGTCTCAGAATGACACGAATATTTAAAAATAAAAAGCTCTCGCTCCTAGATTTATTATCTAGGGGCGAGAGCTATATCTCCCACGGTACCACCCTAATTAGAATTTTACAAACTATAAAATTCCACTCAAATGATTATAACGTAATCAACGGAAATCCTTACCCAGCAAACTGGTTTCAGATACGACTCAAGGGTAGTTTTCAATTAGGCTAGTCAGGATTGCTTTCAGCCACGGCAACCTTTCTCTTTAGACCGTTTACTAATTTACTCGTCCTATCATTGCTTTATCTTTTATATTCTAATATCTTATTTAATACATTATATTTTCAATTCATTATTATGTCAAGGATATTTTCTATATTTTAAAATTTACGCTTTCAATTTATACTCCTTTATTATCTTCGCTCATATCAAGCTTTTCAGATAACTTATCTTCAAATTTGTCCACATACCACTTCCCACTATGGTCTAGTGTGGCATACATTACTTCGTCTATTTTACCAGCACCATAGATTTTTAGATTATTCATTAAGGTTTTACCATCTACTTTCATTTTCTTTAAATTATCATAGATTAGCTGACCACCTATTATTAGTTCTGTAGGAATTGTCTCTGAACTAGGCACTATACCTAAATCACCTAGTGTAATTGCTCTTTTGTCTCCCCTTTTTATGATGCTAAGTTTCCCATTAGCTTCTAACAATCCATATTCCACCTCATCAGGCGAAAAGCAACCAACCTCTCTTAACAGTTCATTTAACTCATCCATATGATACTTGGCAATCTTTAAATTTCGCTCCAATATCTTCCCGTTTTGAATAACTACCAAAGGCTCTCCCTCTAAAATTTTACTCACTGTTCTGCTTTTCATAGTTACATAGGACATTAAGAAAGTTAGGGCCCCAAATAAGACTAGTCCAATGAAATGCTGCCAGCTTCTTTGATCTACATCTGTTGCAAGTGTAGCCGCTATTGAACCAAAGGTTATTCCGTTTATGTATTCATGAAAGGTTAATTGGGAAACCTGTTGTCTCCCTAACAACCTGGTTATATACAGTATTGCAAAAAAAGCCAGTAGTGTTTGTATGATCACCTCAATGACTGTTTTCAACTATTCTCAACTCCTAACATTTATTGACCTTTATATTTTGCTCTTATGTTGACAATACTATTCTTTAATATGCTTTTTATGAGGTGAGAAAAGATGAGAAGTCTAATTTTTGAAATAATTTTTACTATAGTTTTTATTATTCTAGGCTATGTAATTCTTTATGTGTTAAGTAAAAATGAGCTAATATAAGAAAAAAGCAACATAATCTGCTGCTTTTTTCTGTAAATTTTATATGGATGTTATATATATAATCAAACTAGAATAGGGGCTATTCTAATTTGTCGTTGGGGGCATTATATCAAGTGTTATATCTACATCTGTATATTTGCCATCTCTATATATGGTTAACCTAATAGTATCTCCTGCCTTGTGTCCTTCAATAATATGAGCTAAATCTTCCATTGTTTCAACCTTAACTTCGTCTATTTTAACAATTACATCATTTGGTCTAAGTTCTGCCTTTTCTGCTGGACTATTATTATATACCTGACCTATATATATTCCTATTGGTAGATTATATTGCTTAGATATCATTTCTGTTATGTTAGATATTCCTACTCCCATCCAAGGTCTTTTAATATATCCATTTTGAATCAACTCATTTATTATTGGTAGTGCATCATTTATTGGAATAGCAAATCCCATACCTTCTATTTCTGGCGATGACAACTTTACGCTATTTATTCCAATTACTTCACTATTTTGGTTAACTAATGCTCCTCCACTGTTTCCTGGATTTATGGCTGCATCAGTTTGTATTAGCTTCATTTTCTTTTCTCCAATATTTAAGGAACGGTTTAGTGCGCTTATTATACCTGCTGTTACTGTTCCTGAGAATTCCTCTCCAGCAGGGTTGCCTATGGCAACTGCAAGCTCTCCTACCATTATATTGTCTGAATCTCCAAACTTAGCTGCTGGTAAATTGTTGGCCTCTACCTTTATTACCGCCAAATCTGTTTTTGTATCTTGACCTAATACGCTTCCCTTATACTCTGTACCATCATGTAGGGTTACTATTAGCTCCGTGGCACCATCAATAACATGTTGATTTGTTATTATATATCCATCTTTTCTGTATATAATACCTGAGCCTGTGCCCCTATCTACCTGTTGAACTGCAAATCCTCTACTAATATTCACTCTATTTTTTATCATGACTATTGATGGAAGTACTTCATCAGCTACTTTTGCAACTGGATTAGTATACCAATCTGTGCTTAATAGCTCTTTAGTAACAACATTTGCATTAGTACTACTGCTTTGGGACATAGCTTCTGCAAAGTTTGTTAGCCCTAAGCTGCTAATTTGAAAAACTCCATAGGTCAAAGCTCCTCCTATTATAACCCCTATTAAAACTGAAGCTAGTATTATATTAAGTAATCTACTTTTTTTGTATCTTTTTTCATATCTTTTTATCTCATGGTCATTATTATAGGAACTATAACCATTGCCGGTATTATAGCCTGTGTTATAGCTTGTATTGTAGTCTCTAATCATATTGTTGCTATTGCTTGTATTGAAAGAGTCATTTGAGTTACCATTAGAGCTATCATAATTACTATTCATCTTGTAATCATCCATGTAAAAAACCTCCTTACGAATCAACTTTACATCTACTAAGTACTTACCCTTCTTTGATTATATTATAGACAAAATGTTTT
>JBBAFY010000095.1:0-8474 GCA_041655135.1 Tissierellales bacterium | reverse complement strand
AATATCAAATCCATAAACCTTTCCATTAGGACCAACTAATTCTGCCAATAGCTTTGTATCATTTCCATTGCCAACTGTACAATCTAAAACAGTCTGTCCTACTTTTACACTTTTATTAATAATATCATGGGCCAATTTTATAGTGTTTACAATTTCATTATAATACATCACATCCTCCACAGCCATTGCAACCAATACTAAAGAAATTTTCTATATTGAGTTCCAATTCTTTTTCATCATTTACTATAAATCCTTTCTTTATTAAATAAGGATTATTAAGTCTACAGAAAATTACTGATATACCTTGGTTTCTTAATTTATTTAGAATAGTCCTTAGGAGTGCATCTCCAAATCCTTGGTTTCTTCTTTCTTTCCTAATTACTAAATATTTTAACATCCATTTATTATTTGTTTCTATTGCCTTCCCTACGCCTACTAAACTATCATTATCAATAACCACATATATAACTCCTTCAAAAATTAAATCCCTAATTCCCTCATTCTTCAAAATCTCTTTTATTTCCTCTACTTCATTTAACTGATACTTTCTTAAAACTAACATTTTTCTCCACCTGCTTAGATCTTTTTTAAATATTCAACCTCATCATCCTCTAAATATCTCCAATTTCCTAAGTTTAAACCTCCTAGTTCTAACTCTCCTATTGAAACTCTCTTTAACTTTTTAACTGGATGATTGATTGCCTCACACATCTTTTTTACTTGTCTATTTCTTCCCTCGTGTATTGATATGTCAAGAATAGATTCAGTTTCATATCTTTTTGCAATTTTAATAAAAGCCTCTGCTGTAGTTCTACCATCTATTTTTAAGCCATTCCTAAACTTTTCAAGTTCCCATTTATTTGGTACACCTTCTACTATTGCAATGTATCTTTTTACTACTTCATTTTTAGGATGGGTCAACTTATAAGCCAAATCCCCATCATTAGTCAAGATTAATAATCCTGTAGTATCTGCATCTAATCTTCCTACAGGATATATTCTTTCACTAACTCCTTCAATTAAATCTGTTACTATTTTTCTACTCTTTTCATCCTTTAAAGTAGTTACAAAGCCTACAGGCTTATTTAACATAATATATATTTTTTTACTTTCCTCTTTAATACGCTTATCATTTACTTTTACAACATCCTTATCTGGATCAATTGTAGTTCCCAGTTCCTTAATTACATTGTTATTTACTTTTACCTTTCCTTCTAAAATTAACTCCTCCGCTTTTCTTCTAGAAGTCACTCCACATAATGCAATATATTTTTGTAGCCTCATATAAAATCTCCTTTCCAAATCTTGTATAAACATATTATACTTTTTCCATAGGAAAGTAAAATCAAATAATCAATATTTCCTATTTATTTTTAACTCTTCTTAATATCCTTTCAATTAAATTAGCTTTTTTTATTGAAGACTTGGCTACTAAATTGGTTTTCTCAATTAACTTACCATCTAGATAAGTAGACATATGTCCTAATATTTGCCCCTTTTCTATTGGAACTTCAAAGGAATTAAATATTTCAAAGCCAATATTAATTTTACTTCGTTCTTCAGGACTTAAAGGATATATCAAGCTATCTCCAGAAATTAGACTAACATATTCTTTATCTCCATTGACTATTTTTACATTTTTTATAAATTGTCCTTTATCATATATCAAGTAAGTCTTATAATTATTGAAGCCATATTCTAGCAATTTATAATTATCATTGAACCAATCTCCTGCCTTAAGGGATACAGCAATAAGATGCATACCATTTCTAGTTGCAGATGAAACTAAACATCTTCCAGACTTAGTTGTATAACCTGTTTTTACCCCATCACCACCAATATATTCCCAAAGAGTTTTATTTTTATTATAAAAATAATTGTCTGTTTCTCTATTTGAAATATAGGATTTACTCTTTACTATATTTGAAAAATCTTCATATGAAAATGCTGCCCTAGTAATTAAAGCTAAATCGTAGGCCGTAGAGTAATGCAAATCATGGTGCAATCCATGGGGATTCATAAAATTTGTATTTAAGGCACCAAGTTCTTGGGCCTTTTTATTCATTAACTCTATAAATTCTTCTATAGTTCCTCCTACATGTGAAGCAATTGCAACTGCCGAATCATTTCCTGACCTTAACAACAAGCCATATAGCAAGTCCTTTAAGCTAATAACTTCACCTTCTTTTAAATATATGCTAGAACCTTCTACTCCTACCCAGTTCTTATCTATAGTTACTTGTTCTTCCAAATTTCCATTTTCCAATGCTACTAATGCCGTCATAATCTTAGTTGTACTAGCCATAGGTTTTTGTTCATGGGCATTCTTTTCATAAAGTACCCTTCCTGTTTTACAATCCATTAATATATATGATTCTCCACTTAAGTTTAGGTTTTCACCATATACTATACTAGAACTTATGACAATTATCAATATTATAACTATGTATCTCAATTTTTGCATTAAATAACCTCCTTTAATAAACTAAATCCATATTCAATTAGAGTTTGTAATTGTATAGTCATGGAATGAATCGAGTAGGAGGTAATCAATTAATTTAATTACCGTCCTCTCACACCACCAAGCATACCGTTCGGTACTTTGCGGTTCATTAAGACAGTCTGAATTTCTCATACTGTGAAGATAAACTTTTAAAACCATGATTAACCAGTCTCTGGTTAGTTATGGTTTTATTTAGTATAGGACTATTAGATATTCGCCAGTATCCTTTCCTTGTGTTTGCATATTCCCAGGCCTTACCCTTTGGTATTCCTAGTTTCTGCAGATTTATGAATTTTGTCTTTACTTTCTTCCAGGTTTTCCAGATACAGGCTCTTAATCTTCTTCTTATCCAATTGTCTAATTCAGTTAGTTTAGTCTTCATATCCGCTAGGTTAAAATAATTTACCCAACCTACTACTATTTCATTTAGTTTCTTAATTCTATAATCAAAATTCATACTAGTATTTCTATTGGTAATCTTTCTGATTTTATCTTTAAGTTTTTTCATAACTTTCGTCATGAACTCTAAATTTTATTCCACCTTTTCCATAATAGAAACTATATCCTAAGAATTTCCTCTTTGTTGGTGAGGATACTGCTGACTTTTCAATATTTACCTTCAGTTTTAGTTGTTCTTCTAGAAATTTTGTTATACTTTTAAGGACTCTTTCTCCTGCTCTTCTGCTTTTTACATAGATATTGCAGTCATCTGCATATCTACAGAATTTATGCCCTCTTCTTTCTAGT
Source organism: Tissierellales bacterium (assembly GCA_041655135.1). Classification (GTDB taxonomy): domain Bacteria; phylum Bacillota; class Clostridia; order Tissierellales; family Proteiniboraceae; genus Proteiniborus. Next base: position 5,224 of record JBBAFY010000095.1, on the reverse strand, counting down.
TCTTTGTCTAATTCATCAAGTAATATATTGCTGAGTAATGGACTTAAAGGGCCACCTTGAGGTGCTCCTTCTTCTGATATTGTAACCATTCCCTTTAGCATTATCCCAGAGTTAAGATATTTTCTAATTAGTTTTAATACTCTTTTGTCTTCTATCTTTTCTGATATTAAATGCATTAAAATATCATGATTTACATTATCGAAGAATTTCTCTAAATCCATGTCTACTGTTTGAAAATTCTTTATCGAATATGGGATTAATCACTTGATTTGTGCCTGTTGGATTAATCTATCTACTAATGATTTATCTATCAGACCTCCCCAGGTAAGTGCTGGGCGCACATTTAAAAGAAGCAGGATATTTATCCTGCTTCTATCCATAAACCAATTTAATAAGTTTATTTCATCTGACTATAATCTAAGTCTTCACAGTCATTTTTTTTACCACTAAAAGCTCCTTGTAAATTATCTGCCATTTTTTCAACAAATCCAAATAAATTTGTTAAAGCACTATTTCCTTCATCTACAGTTAGTAGTTTTATTTGATCATTACCGACCACTATAAAACCAACAGGAGATACTGAAACGCCTGCTCCACTTCCACCACCAAAGGGAAATTTTTCTTCTGACACTGTCTCTTTTTTTTCTCTTATTTTGTTAAACTCACTACCTCCCGATGCAAATCCAAAAGATATTTTAGATACAGGTATTATAACAGATCCGTCTACAGTATGAACTGCATCACCCACTATAGTATTTACATCTACCATTTCCTTTAAACTATTCATTGTAGTTTTCATTAACCCCTCTATAGGATGCTCTGGCAATACTATCACCACCTTTTCTCGTCTTTAAAAATCTAATGTACGCAATAATAATATAAACCAAATTCACTTTTATTATGCACAAAAAAAACAATTCAAAAACTTCCGAGTTAAATAGAGGTACTACTTGAACATCTAATTCTTTTATCTTATCCATCTCATCACTTTTAAAAAAATATGCAAGGATCGTGTTAGTTATGGCCCAAACAACCCCTATCATAATTCCTAATATAGCTGGATCTTTAAGACCTATATTGATCTTTAGATATAGTTTTTCTATTTTTCCCTTATGAATAAAGTATTGTATGTTTTCTATTAAATCTAATGTGCTTTTGTTTCTTTCATTATTTACTACTACAAGTCTATTATTTGAATCAATTTCTTTTTTAATAAGTCCAAATAAGTAGGTTATTGTAAACTTATATTTTGGTTTATGAGTGAACTCATAGTATCCTTCAATATAAAAAGGAATAAAAAATAGAATGATGCAAAGTAACATAAAAAATATAAAATAGTACACTTTAACACTTCCTCAGTTCTGTTTCCTATATTTTGCCAAAAAAAAGAAGAATAATACTAATTTTGTATTATTCTTCTTTTTCTTGATTATATATATCATCATTAAATTCTTTTAAAGGAGGTAAATTATCCAAGGTTTCCAATCCAAAAGCTCTTAAAAAGACATCAGTGGTCCCATATAGTATTGGTCTTCCAACTCTTTCTAAACGCCCCAACTCTACTATTAGACCTCTTTCAATTAAAGTCTCTATAGCTTTATCACATCTAACACCTCTTATGGCCTCAATGTCTGATTTAATGATTGGCTGTCTATATGCAATAATTGATAAAGTTTCTAATGCTGCATTTGATAAATTCTTTGTAAATTTGTCATTTGATAATTTCTTAATCCATTCAAAATGCTCTGGTCTTGTTCCAAGTTGATATGAGTCTTTTACCTTTATAATCCTAATGCCTCTCATATTATAATCGAAGTCATCCATCATTTCTTGTAATATTATAGTTAACTCCTTTTCTCCTACTTCTACAATAGACGCTATATCTTTAATTTCCAATGGGTCACCCCAGGTAAATAATAATGATTCAATTATAGATTTAAGCTCCCTACCATCCATATATTATTGCACCTCTTCTATTTTCCTACTTATTATTAAATCAGAAAAATCATCTTCTTGCTTTACATGGATATACTTCATCCTTATTAATTCTAAAATCGATAAGAAATAAGTTATTATTTCATTTCTAGTACTATCTCTATCTAATAAACTACTAAATTTTAATATATGACTAAAATTTAGTTTTTGTCGAATATCTTCTATGCATTTTTCTAAAGTATATTCTTCTCTTTGTATCTCATTAATATCTAAAACTCTAGTTACTTTACTTCTTTTCTCTATAATATTATTTAAAGATTTTAATAAAAGTTCTATATTTAATCCTTCAAGTTCTAACTCTTCCTCTTCAAAATCTGTCAAATCTTCTTTAGGCTTATAGTAAATTTTAGATTGAACTATTTCTAAAACCCTCAATTCTTCTGCTACATTTTTATATTTCTTATATTCTACCAATCTTCTTACAAGTTCAGCCCTAGGGTCTACTTCTTCTATTTCCATTTGATTTCCATCAGAGGATTTATCCTTGGGAAGAAGCAATTTTGACTTTATTTCCAACAAAGTAGCTGCCATTACAAGAAAATCACTGGCTATATCTAAGTTTAATTCCTCCATCTGACGAATATGCTGGATAAACTGCTCAGCTATATGGCTAATCGGTATATCATATATATCAATCTCTGCCTTATCAATAAGATGAAGTAATAAGTCCATTGGCCCTTCAAATGCATCTATCATTATCTTATAATCCATAAAAATACTCCTAATTTAACCTAATAGTAAAATCAACAAATTCAATGCAGCATCTATGACAGGTCCCATTATTCTATCTATAGTATTAGTTGCTATAAGAATAATAAGAATTAAATACAAATATTTTTCATATTTATAAAAATAGTACTCCAACTTTAAAGGAAGTAGAGATGCAATAATCTTAGAACCATCCAATGGTGGAAAAGGAAGTAAATTAAATACTCCTAGCATAATATTATACCATAGAGTTATAATCAATACTTTAAAAACTATGGCACTTTTAATAATATTTAAAGACAATATAAAACCAAGTAATATTGCAATAAGGAAGTTGGATATAGGTCCTGCCAATGAAACTAATACCATGTCTCGTTTTCTATCTTTAAAATTAAAAGGATTTACTGGAACAGGCTTGGCCCATCCAAATTTAAATAATAACATAAAAATAAAACCAGTTAAATCAATATGTTTAAAAGGATTTAGTGTCAACCTTCCTGCATCTTTTGCTGTATTGTCTCCTAATCTATATGCTACATAGCCATGGGCCAATTCGTGAAATATAATTGCAGTGAAAAGTCCTGGTAAACTATAAATTTTTTCCATCCCAAAACCTTCTTTCTAATAACCTATACTATAATATTATACAACCTCGACCTATTAAAGTCGAGGTTATAAGCAAATCTTTATATTAAATTTATCTACCTCTTAAGTAACTTTTTAAAGTCCTATCTAAGATATTCAAGAAATTTGCCTTTTCTACACTAGATTTAGAAATTAATTTAACTTCATCAATCTTTTTACCATCTAAAGAAATTTCCAATTTCCCAACTTCATCCCCTGCCAAAATTGGAGCATCTATGACTTCTGGTACAATTAAATCTTTAACAATATTACCTCTTTCACCCTTTGGCAAGAGTACATAACTATCCCTTTCCAACATTAGCTCTGCTTCTTGTATTTTCCCTTTCTCTACAGGTATAATGGCAACTATATCTCCTTTTTTCCCTATGGCAACAGAATCATAGTTGGCAAAACCATAATCTAACATCCTTTTGGCCTCATCAAACCTAGTCTTAGAATCTATAGCTCCTAAAACTACTGCTATAAGCTGTAAGTTCCCACGCTTTGCTGATGCGGACAGACAAAAGCCGGCCTCATTAGTAGAACCTGTTTTAATGCCATTTGCTCCCTCATATTCTTTGATTAATCTGTTGGTATTTACCATGGTTTGAGTACTAGATTTGTTTTTTCCAACTTGCAGATCAGTCATATAGGTAGTTAACCAGTCATGGACCTTATCATACTTTAACAACTCCTTAGACATCAAAGCTACATCATAAGCAGAAACATAGTGATTTTCGTTAGGCAATCCACTTGAATTATAAAACTCTGTGTTTTCCATACCTAAGGCCTTAGCCTTTTCATTCATCTTCTTCACAAAGATATCTTCTGATCCAGCAATATACTCACCTAAAGCAACAGATGCGTCGTTGGCAGATCTAATGGCAATAGCTCTAAATAGATCTTCTACAGTTTGGATCTCTCCTGTCTCTAAAAAAACTGTAGAGCCTCCCATTTTTGCAGCATGTTCACTTACCATCACTTTATCAGTTAATTTAATTCTACCTGTTTCTAAGGCTTCCATACCCAATAACATAGTCATTATCTTAGTAATACTTGCAGGAGCTAATCTATCATTCTCATTTAATTTGTAAATTACAGCTCCTGTATTTACATCAATTAGTATGGCAGATTTGGCATTGATCTTTAAATCAACTTCAGCATACACTTTCGATGACATAGAATGGACTAATATTAAAAGCAATAATACAATGGATACAAGTCTTCTTTTCAAACTATTACCTCCATTTCATATATTTGCTTTTATATTATCCACAAAATCCTTAGTTATACAGGCTAACCCAAATTTACAATAATTGGTTAATGAACTAAATATGGTTAATTTCTTTATAAATTAATTGCTTGTTTTCTTTGTTTTTTTCACCTAAAACAAAAATATCCAATAGCCTTTCTTCCACTTCTTTAGCTTTGTCTATATCATTTGTATGGATGTATGCTAAAGCTTCACCAGCTTCTACCTTATCATCTACTTTTTTATTTAGTACAATCCCCACTGCCAAATCTAATATAGACTCCTTCGTCTCCCTGCCTGCACCTAATGCCAAAGCACATTTTCCTACTTCTTCAGCATTAATAGCTTTAACATATGCATCCTTGTTTGATTTTACTTCTAAAATATATTTGGCTTGTGGCAATAAATCTGGGTTTTCTATATAGGAAATGTCACCATTTTGAAGTCTTACCATTTCAATAAGCTTATCATAGGCCTTGCCTGAATTCACAGCATCTATTAACATAGCCCTTCCTTCTAACTCATCTTTTGCTTTTTCAGCAAGAACTAGTAGTTTAGAGCCTAGTACCAAGCATAGTTCAAATAAATCCTCAGGTCCTTGTCCCTTTAATGTATATATAGCTTCTTTTACCTCTAAGGCATTGC
>JBBAFY010000094.1:0-8878 GCA_041655135.1 Tissierellales bacterium | reverse complement strand
CTAAATGTTTAACAAAGGGGGATGACATACTTGAAAAAGAGGATTGTATACGTTTTGTTGGCTATCTTTATGCTTATTAGTAGTGGTGCTACATATGCTAGTATAGATAGTCTAAACAAACAACTTAATAGCACTCAAAACGAACTAAAGCGGATTGAAAAGGAAAAGAAGAATAATAAAAAGAATATAGATAATACAAATAAAGAAATATCTAGACTAGACAAGCAAGTAGATCAAACTAATAATGAGCTTGAGGGAATAAAAAATCAATTAGAAGAGCTTAATGAAAAAATAGAAATTACAAAGAGCAATTTAATAGAAGCAGAAGACAACTTATTAGATAGGAAAGATATACTTGGATCTAGGCTTAGGGTAATGTATAAAAATGGAAGTGTAGGTTATCTAGAAGTCCTCCTTGGAGCAAAAAATATTAGAGATTTTATGACTAGATTAGACATGATAAAGAGTATAACAAATTATGATGTAGATATGTTGAAGTATATTAAGGAGCAAAGAGATACTATTGAGCAGAATAAAATAGTTCTCGAAGCCCAACAAAGTTCTGTAGAAGCAGCAAAGAGAAACATGGAAATTAAGAAAAATGATTTAGTAATAGCAACTAGAGCAAAAGAAAATCTCATGAAAGATTTAGTGAAGGATCTTAAGGCATTAGAAAAGGCTGAGGATAAAGCACTTGCCGAAGCTAAAGCTCTAGAGGCTGAAATTAGAAAGAAGCAAAGCAACGGAGAATACATAGGAGGAGTTATGATGTGGCCTGTAAAGGGTTATACTCGTATCAGCTCTCCTTTCGGTTATAGGATACATCCAATATTAAGGACCAAGAAAATGCATACAGGTATTGATATCCCAGCCCCTTCAGGAGTAGCAGTAAAGGCGGCAGGTGATGGAACTATACAATTTGCTGCTACACTAGGTAGCTATGGCAAATGCGTAATCATTGACCATGGTGGCAAGATTGCAACACTTTATGCTCACAATTCTTCACTGCTAGTGAAAGAGGGACAAAAAGTAAAAAAAGGCGACACCATATCTAAAGTAGGAAGTACAGGTATGTCCACTGGACCACATTTACATTTTGAAGTAAGAAAAGACGGAACTTACGTAGATCCAATACCATATGTAAAAGGAAAATAAGAGCAGATATATCTGCTCTTATTTTGTCCTAACCCGATTTCCAGAGTGCTTATAGTCCTGCACTAGAAAAATAAAGAAAATATAATGGTCAAAAAATAAGTATATTTTGATAATCTAGACACATAATGGTATAATGATTACATGATTTTAATAAAATAGATAACATAATGTTAATAGAGGTGACAATATGATTTCTAAAAAGAAGGCAGCAATTGGTGCAATTCTATTAGTTATATTAACTAGTATATCTACATTCCTGGTCAGTAATATGATACAGATTCGTATTGATGAAAAAGTAATTATTTCAAGAAACGAGTTAAATGATCTTATGAATGTATCCAAGAAATACTCAAAAAATATACTCTTAGAGAATTTCCTCAAGGAATATCACTTAGGCGATGTAGATGAAGGTGAATTATTGGAAGGACAGCTAAGAGGATTATTTGCTTCTACAGGAGATCCATATACTGTGTATATGCCAAAAGATGAGTTTAAAAGCTTTATAGAGCATACTATGGGAGTATTTGGAGGCATAGGAATCTATGTGGGAGCAGGGGAAGACAATTTGATAACAGTAGTATCACCTATAGAAGATACTCCTGGGGAAAGGGCAGGTATAAAGTCAGGAGACAAGATAATCAAGGTTGAGGGTAAGGAATTTACTGCAGATAGAATGGATGAAGCTGTAAAGCTTATGAAGGGTGAGCCTGGCACAGATGTTACCATAACTATTAGAAGAGACATAGATGGTAAACCAGAAATTTTAGTGAAGACTATTACAAGAGAAGAAATTAGAGTCAAAAGTATTAAAGCCAGCATGATGGAAAATGATATTGGATATATAAGGATTACATCCTTTGATGAACAGACACATAATGACTTTGTTGATAATTTAAAGGCTCTACAAAACAAGGGAATGAAGGGTTTAGTAATAGATTTAAGAAATAACCCAGGTGGCTTGCTAGATGTTTCTGCTAAAATAGCAGATGAGCTTATGGGAGAAGGAACTATAGTATATACAGAGACAAAGCAAAAAGAAAGAGAATATCTTAAATCTGATAAGAAAATGCTGGGTCTTCCCTTAGCTGTTTTAGTAAATGAAGGTAGTGCAAGTGCGTCAGAGGTTCTGTCGGGAGCCATACAAGATACCAAAGTAGGCACCATAGTTGGATCCAAGACATTTGGCAAGGGAATCGTTCAAAGAATAAAGGAGTTATCTGATGGTTCAGGATTTAAGATAACAGTATCAGAATATTTCACTCCTAATGGAAGAAATATTCATGGTATAGGCATAACACCTGATATTGCAATTGAAATACCAGAGGGTGTAGAAGTGATAGGAGTAGAAAATATTAAGGAAGATACACAACTTTTAAAGGCCATTGAAATAGTTAAGGAAAAAATAGATTAAAGCAAATAAAAAAGGATAGCTTTGAAGTGCACTTCACTTAGCTATCCTTTTCGCCATTAATTAACTTGCTAAAATCTATACCATAGATAATATCTGAAGTTGAACTTTCAGAAGGAGGAACAATATTGAAAAATATTGTATTGGTTTTAGAGCTGTAGAATACATTTCTATCTAAAACTTGACCTAGTAAGGTAGGAGGCTTATGATCATTTAGATTATACAAATAAATTGAAAAATCACTAGAAGTAGTATTCTTGCTAACTAACAATATATTTTCTTTATCAATAACAAGGAACTTTCTTACATCTAAATCGACTATAAGCTTCTCCTTATCTTCATTAAGATCATAAATATATAGTTCGAACTTTTCTTCTTTATCATATTTTTTAGTATACAGTATCTTGTCGTTATTAATGAACTCTCCATTAATCCCACTATCCATTTTTTTTATTCTTTTCCCATCTTCTTTAGTATAAATATTTGAAGTGTCCTTTGGAGCATCATTTTCAACAAAGACAAAAGTACCATTGCTAGAATCAAAGCTTGTAACATTTATCCTTACGCTGAAAAGCTCTTCGGGTTCATTTTTAGTCACATCAAATAGTAATATTGAAGACTTGTTGTCCTTATCATTATTCACACCATAGAACAGGTTATTATCCTTCCATTCGATATTCCAGATCTTCCTGTAATCCATGGGAGTAATTTTCTGTACTAGTTTGCTTTCTAATTCTACAATATACAAGTCAGATACCTTTCCATTATGCTCGATTACAGCAAGCTTTTTTAAATCTGGACTAAAATTGGCAGAATAGACATAATTATGGGTTGAATACACTTTTTGCTTTTCCTGACTATAAATATCATAGATCCAAATGTTTTCTGTATCAGAGTTTTCCACAGTTTCTTTCTGAACATAAGCTAATAGCTTATCATCTGCTAGACCTAATACCTTTCCCTTATCTATTGTAGTTGACACCATTATTGGTTTGGCTTCAATTAGTTCTCCACTGTTGGAATTTACTTTAACATTGAGCATGTATATTGGACTACTGGGGTTATTCTTTATGAAAGTATTATTTATGCTTACATTCCATATGTATTCATCATTTTCTTTTACCAGGCTTACACTTGGCATAGCATTGTCAGTATAATTTAATTGAGTATAAACTTTATTAAGCACCTGTGATCTGTCAAATTTTAATTCAATAGGGGTATAATTCATAGGTACAATATTGAATTTCAAGTCACTATAATTTGAATCCTTGATATCTTCAATCTCAAGTGTAAACTGAGGAACTACAATATCTGTTTTCCCCATTTCCTTTTCTACAGAAGTGTATATATTCACTTCGTTGTTTATCCTCGATATACTATCTATACTAGCTATTGAGCATTCAGTAACTCCCAAGTTTACTAGGAAAAGTCTACCACGTTCATTTGCAAGGGTTTCTACTTTTGGTATAATAGATTGGTAACCCTTAGATAAAACAGATTTTTCTATTTTATATTCAAGCTTTGTTTCGACAACAGCAGAAATGCTTGAGTCAATTAGAGGTGTATTATCCTTTGCCGTGCAAGCTGTTAATGTTAACATAAGTGACAAATATAGTATTCGCTTCTTCATCTGAAATCCCTCCTAGCACTACATTTATATATTCAACACCAAAACTGAATAACCTGCTTTAAAAAACAAAAATCTAATAAAAATTATACTTTACAATATATTGACTTATATGGGGGCACAATATATAATTAAGACGAACAAACGTTCCTGGATGGTTAATAATATGGTGTAATAAGATATTTTATTATACATGGCTACATGAGGTGAAAATATGAATAAATTTAAAATAAAATCTGAATTTAAACCAACTGGTGATCAACCAAAGGCTATTGAAAAAATAATCAATGGTATAAACAATAAACTTATGCATCAGACACTTTTAGGGGTAACAGGGTCTGGTAAAACATTTACTATGGCAAATATTATTGAGAAAACTCAAAGGCCAACATTAGTAATAGCTCATAACAAAACACTAGCAGCACAGCTAACAAGTGAATTTAAGGAGTTTTTTCCAGATAATGCTGTAGAATATTTTGTAAGTTATTATGATTATTACCAACCTGAAGCATATGTACCCCACACTGACACCTATATTGAAAAAGATGCATCCATAAACGATGAGATAGATAAACTTCGACACTCTGCTACTGCTTCTCTTTTCGAAAGAAGAGACGTAATAATTGTAGCCAGTGTTTCCTGCATATATGGATTAGGAGACCCTATTGACTATGAAAATTTAGTTTTATCCTTAAGACCGGGTATGATAAAGGATAGAGATGAGATACTAAGAAAGCTTATTGATATACAGTATGAAAGAAATGATATAAATTTTGTAAGAGGAACCTTTAGGGTTAGAGGAGATGTAGTAGAAATATTCCCTGCATCTTCTAATGAAAATGCTATTAGGGTTGAATTATTTGGAGATGAAGTAGAAAGATTAACCGAAGTCAATGCATTGACAGGAGAAATAATTGGAACCAGAAACCATATATCCATATTTCCTGCGTCCCACTATGCTACAAGCGCTGATAAGGTTGAAATGGCCATTAAAACAATTGAAGAAGAGTTAGAGGAGAGATTAAAGGAATTTGCTGCGGAGGATAAGCTTCTAGAAGCCCAAAGGCTTAAACAGAGAACTATGTATGATATAGAAATGCTAAGAGAAATGGGTTTTTGTCAAGGAATAGAGAATTATTCTAGGCATATAAGTGGAAGACCAACTGGGAGCAAACCATATACTCTAATAGACTATTTTCCAGATGATTTTCTCATATTTATAGATGAGTCCCATGTAACTATACCTCAGATCAGAGGAATGTATGCAGGAGATAAATCTAGAAAGACTACACTAGTAGATTACGGGTTTAGACTTCCATCAGCACTAGATAATAGACCACTTCAATTTGAAGAGTTTGAGAAGCATATAAATCAGGTTCTATATGTAAGTGCTACTCCAGGACCTTACGAGTTAGAGCATTCTCAGCAGATAGTAGAGCAAATCATAAGACCAACAGGACTATTAGATCCGGAGGTAGAGGTTAGACCTACAAAGCACCAGATAGATAACTTAGTTAAGGAGATAAACACTAGAGCTGAAAAAAAAGAAAGAGTACTAATTACTACTCTTACTAAGAAAATGTCAGAGGACTTGACCAACTATTTTAAGGAGATAGGTATAAAGGTGACCTATTTGCATTCAGATATTAAGACAATAGAAAGAATGGAGATAATAAGAGATCTTAGGATAGGTAAATTTGATGTTCTAGTAGGTATTAACCTATTGAGAGAAGGATTAGATTTACCGGAAGTTACTTTAGTTGCTATATTAGATGCAGACAAGGAAGGCTTTTTAAGATCTGAGACATCAATGGTACAGACAATAGGAAGAGCAGCAAGAAATGCAAAGGGTAAGGTTATAATGTATGCAGACAGAATTACTAATTCAATGAGAAAAGCCATTGACGAAACTAACAGGAGAAGATACCTTCAAATTGGTTATAACAAAGAACATAATATTATTCCACAAACCATTAAGAAAGGAATCAGAGATGTTATAGAAGCTACAAAGGTTGCAGAAGATCACCATAGATATGGATTCGATGATGAAAGATATATGGATAATGATGAGCTAATGATTCTAATCAGTAATCTTGAAATTGAAATGTTCGAGGCCGCAGAAAATCTCCAATTTGAGAGAGCAGCAGAATTAAGAGATAAAATTAACGAGTTGAAGAAAAAAATGTAACGAGGTGCAAATATGGAAAAGGATAAAATAGTAATAAGAGGAGCAAAAGAACACAATCTTAAAAACATCAATATAGAGTTACCAAGAGATAAGTTTATTGTACTAACAGGTTTAAGTGGTTCAGGAAAATCCTCGTTAGCTTTTGATACAATATATGCAGAAGGCCAAAGAAGATATGTAGAAAGCCTATCTGCTTATGCAAGACAGTTTCTAGGACAGATGGAAAAGCCAGATGTAGAATATATAGAAGGATTATCACCAGCTATAGCCATAGATCAAAAAACAACTAGCAAGAATCCCAGATCTACAGTTGGTACAGTTACAGAGATTTATGATTATTTGAGACTTTTATATGCTAGAGTAGGTACGCCTCATTGTTACAAATGCGGGAAGGAAATTACTTCCCAATCAATAGATCAAATAGTGGACCAAATACTGTCACTTGAAGAGAGAACTAGAATTCAATTACTAGCTCCAGTTATTAGAGGACGTAAGGGAGAACATCAAAAGGTACTTGAAGCCATAAGAAAAGAAGGATTCGTCAGGGTTAGAATAGATGGAGAAATGATGGAATTAAGTGATGATATTAACCTTGAAAAAACTAAAAAACACACAATAGAAGTGGTGGTAGATAGAATTGTAGTAAAAGAGGGAGTAGAGCAGAGATTGACAGATTCTCTTGAAACAGCTCTAAAGCTTTCTGATGGACTTATAATAGTAGATGTGATGGAGAAGGAAGAACTACTTTTCAGTCAAAAGCTTTCCTGCCTAGACTGTGGTATAGGAATAGAAGAAATGTCTCCAAGAATGTTTTCATTTAATAGCCCCTTTGGAATGTGTCCAACATGTAATGGTATAGGAAATCATATTAAAATTGATCCAGACCTAATTATTCCAAATAAGAATATATCCATAAATCAAGGTGCAATAGCCCCTTATGCAAGTTCCGCAGATGACACATATTATATTAAAATGTTTAGAGCTATTGCAAATTATCACAAATTTAGTTTAGATGCTCCTATTAGTGAGGCACCAAAGGAACTAATAGATGAAATACTATATGGAACTGGTGAAAGAGAATTAGAGTTTGAATTTGATAGTAAGTTTGGAGGCTGGAAGACACATAAGGCGCCTTTTGAAGGCGTAATACCAAACTTCGAAAGAAGATATAAGGAGACAAGTTCTGATTATATGAAGGATAAGATAGAAGAATTTACTAGTGTAATCTCATGTCCTGACTGTGGTGGAAATAGATTAAAGCCAGAAGTACTTGCAGTTACTGTAGGAGGACTTAATATATCTGAATTTACTAACATGTCCATAAGACATGCAGTGAGTTTTGTGAATGAACTAAAGCTTACTGAAATGCAGGAGAAAATTGCCTATCAGATATTAAATGAGATAAAAGAGAGATTAAGATTCTTATTAGATGTAGGATTAGATTATCTTACTATGTCTAGGAATGCTGGTTCACTTTCAGGTGGAGAAGCGCAGAGAATCAGACTAGCTACTCAAATAGGCTCCAGTCTAGTAGGGGTTCTATATGTATTAGATGAACCAAGTATAGGACTTCATCAGAGAGACAATGATAAGCTATTAAAGTCTCTTAGAAATTTAACTGATTTGGGGAACACCTTAATAGTTGTTGAACATGACGAAGAAACCATGTATGCAGCAGACCATATAGTAGATATTGGACCAGGAGCAGGAGTACATGGAGGATATATAATTGCAGAAGGGACCATTGATGATATAAAGACTTGTGAGGAATCCATCACTGGACAATATTTATGTGGCAAGAAGAAGATTGAGAACCCTAAGAAAAGAAGAAAGCCAAATGGTAAGTGGATTGAAATAAAAGGTGCTTCAGAAAACAATTTAAAGAACTTAGATGTAAGAATACCACTAGGAGTCTTTACGTCTATTACAGGTGTTTCAGGTTCAGGCAAGAGCTCTTTAATTAAAGAAATACTATACAAGAGCTTAGCTCAAGAATTATATAGAGCTAAAAGTAAGCCTGGAAAGCATAAAGCCATTGACGGAATAGAGCATATAGACAAGGTTGTTGAAATAGATCAGTCACCTATAGGAAGAACACCGAGATCAAATCCTGCAACCTATACAGGGGTTTTTGATCAGATTAGAGATTTATTTGCCATGACTCCTGAGGCTAAAACTAGAGGCTATAGTAAAGGAAGGTTTAGCTTTAATGTAAAAGGTGGAAGATGTGAATCCTGCAAGGGAGATGGTATTCTTAAAATTGAGATGCACTTCCTTCCAGATGTGTATGTACCATGTGAGGTATGTAAAGGAAAAAGATATAATAGAGAAACCCTTCAGGTAAAATATAAAGGAAAAACTATATCTGACATTTTAGATATGACTGTGGATGAAGCCTTAGCATTCTTTGATAGTATACCAAGCATAAAGCGAAAAATAGAAACAATGTATGAAGTAGGTTTAGGCTATATTAAGCTAGGGCAGCCTTCAACACAGCTTT
>JBBAFY010000093.1:0-8914 GCA_041655135.1 Tissierellales bacterium | reverse complement strand
CCAGAGTAAGCCACTTTCAGATTGGGGTGAAGCCAGACATAAGTGTCAAATTGCAACCTTTTTTCAGGAATAAACATCAGACCAAACCAATTGGTTTCTGTCCAGGTGTAGTGATCATTCGGTGGAGTGTGCAGCAAATCGTCCTTCGGGGTAATCAAGCTCATCTTATGGTCTCCTCTAGTGTTTATACGAAATAGCGATAGCTAAAAGACAATTATTGTCTTAATACACTTTACACTTGATGTAATAATGTACTAGGGTAGCGCCCTTGTTGCAATAACAAATGGATAATTTGTCAGGATGCTTGTGAAGGATTGGAGCGAGGTGAAACGATGTCCGTAGGTTCGGACCTGGTACAAACAAAGAGTAAAGCTCATAGCGTAGGGCTTGCATTTGGAAACTTTCGAGATTACGGGGGATATCCCTCACGGTTCGGTGGGCATGTTCAGCGAGACCGACTTTATCGCTCTGGGCATTTAGCTGGTGGTACAGCGGACGATGTAGAGCGCTTACTCCAAATGGACTTTAAACTGATAGCAGACTTACGCTATGGGCATGAGAGAAAGGATCAACCTTCACCATGGCCAGGTCACTATGATGATCGCCTTCTGATGCATGAGGGGACAGATACTTCTGATGCGCCTCATGTGGCAGTGATGCGCTCCGGTGCATTTGATGAAGCCGCTGTCTATCGTTTCTATGTGCATTATTATAGTGAAATGGCGACTGAGCAGGGCTACCAGTTATTGTTTGCCAAGTTTCTACAAACATTATGCGTAACTCAAGGGCGCTCTCTTATCCACTGCTCAGCTGGAAAGGATCGCACTGGATTGCTTGCAGCACTCGTAAACCATATCCTTGGCGTCGATGAGGAAACGATTCTCGCAGATTTCATGCTGTCGAGAAATGGGGCGTGGATTGATGCTATGGTGCCCGAAATCGAGCGCCGCTTACGCGAAAAAATTGGTCGCGCCATACCTCGTCATATTGTTGTCAAAATGCTTGATGTTGAGGAAGACTATCTCAAAGCTGCTTTTACATCAATCAAGAGTAAATGGAATTCAATTGATGCTTTTCTTGAGTTTTTAGGAATCGGTGCCAGCAGTAAAGCTGCATTACGGCAACAATTGCTAGTCGCAGTGTAAGCTATAGCATCGTTAATAGTTGAAGTCGCCGCACGTTGAATAACTATGCGGCGAGTGCCAGCAAGAGGTTATGTTCATGACAAAGAAAGCCGAGCTTTGGACTGGAGATCGAGGTACTGATAACGCCACTCGATTCGGAGAGGTATTCGAGACAGACGAATTGTTTCACCCTCAAACTGCTATCACAGATGATAGCCTTACGGAAACTTGGGCTTATCTCTGGTATATCCCCGAAGAGCGTATCAGCTGCCAGATCCACATTTGGGTACACCCCAACCTCAATATTGTTACCGCAGGGCTGGGAGTATGGCAGGGACATAAAAACTCCATGATTTCAGCTGAACTGTTTGATTTGCCGGCTTTTGTATCGGCAACCGGGCTTGGCGATGGCCGCAATATGAAGTTCAGCAATGGCCTTCATGTTGAAATAGTTGAACCCTTTAAGGAAATCCATATCCATTACGAAGATAACGCGCGAGGAAATGCGCTAGAGCTTGTTGTAACTGATTTTTCTCCGCCCATTATGCGCGGTAGCCGTAATCATTTTGACCAGGCGACAAAAAACCAAGGCAAGCTAAAGCTACGGGGTAAGGATTATGAAATCAACTGCTATGGGATGCGTGACCGCTCATGGGGGGAGCCTCGTACAGAAGCGCTGGTGCCTGCGCCGCCCTTTACATGGATGACGGGGACTTTCCCAGAGGCAAAAATGTCCTGGAATGTTGCCGCTTTCGACGATCCGAATAAAAATCCGGACTGGGCAGGATTGTTTGATGTAAAGCCCGAAGAAGTCATCCACGATGCCTGGTTGTACATTAACGGTGAAATGTCCAGGCCACGCTCCGTTTCAAAAATAACGAGGCGTGATCCCATGACACTAAGACCAACTACCCACGAAATTAATATTGAGGACCAGCAGGGGCGCGAATACTTTATAGAGGGAACTGTTATTGCGTCAATTCCTTGGGTCGGCTGGCCGAATATGTCGTGCTATGTCTGTTGTACAGAATGGCGATTGAATGGTGAGATAGGATATGGCGACACTCAGGAAGTGCAGTGGTGTGATTATGTACATGCTATGCGGGGAGACCAGGATCCTACACCAGAGCATTTGAAGAAAGGGGTATAAATTATGCAACCGAGTGAATCTCGCCTTATTAATAGTATCAGTGATTCCTTGGCGGACCTTGCCTCCGGCCTGGGTGAAAAGCAACAAGCTGTGTTGTTCAATGTACAGATAGCCCTTACCGAACTGTTGCTGCGAACCGATAAAGCATACTTTATTGCTCGCTTTGAACAGGGCTTGGCACTGGTTGATGAGGGTGTTGCATTGGCTAAAGCGCAGGCGGCGATAACTGGGAACGTCCCCTCTGAGATGCTGAACCGCCCCGGGTTTTGAGGAGGCTGCATCATCTGAGAAAATGGAGCCATGGGAATCCCCCGAGAACCAACGGCGGGCAGCCTGAACTTAAACCAACGGGCCTCCGCGAAATCTGGGACGATTCATCACACATTTGCCTTCTATATCCATGAAGGAAAAATTCTCAAAATTCATGAATATTTCGATATCAAGCTTGCCGACATTATTTTGTTACCCTTGTTGAACGAGATGGGATTGGGGCACTAAAAAACCCCGGTTAACCTGACAAGCTAACCGGGGGTTTTAGATGAGCAGTACTCAGCTCGATATTTTAAAAGTTCACCCCAACGCGAACACCGTACATACGGGGTGGCGCAGGCACTTGCCAGCCGCCGCTTGTACCGAAAGGTGATTTATGCGTATGGTGATCCTCGTCAGTGAGGTTAGTACCAAAGAAGCTAACGTTGAACTGTTCATCGCTTGAAGTCCAGGTAATATTAGCATTGACCAGTACTTTGGAGGGTTCCTTGTAAAGATTGTCCGAGGTCCAGGAAAACTCATCAGAGTAGCTGGCCACAATGTTGTATACCATGGAGCCCATGTGCTCCAGGGGTTGGGTGTAGGCCGCTCTCATATAGCCGGTGAGGTCTGGCGCCTGAGGCAAGCTATTGCCTTTGAGGTTGCCGACCAGTTCTTCCAGACCCAGCCCTCCCAAATCTTGACAGGTGCTTGTCACTGGCACATAGCCCTTGTTGAGATACTGCGGAACCTGGGCACAGGGAACAAAGTATTGGCCATTGGGAACCGAGCCAAATTCAGTGTCCTGCCAGCCCAGGCCGGCGCCAAGCTGAAGCCTGTCGGTGGCGGCATAGGTCAGGTCAAACTCAACGCCGTCCACGGTGGCGCTACCGGCGTTGCGGATGCTGGTAATGCCCCCAGCGCTCAAATCTGTGACCTGCAACTGCAAGTCCTCAAGCTTGTAATGGAATAGGGCGCCATTGAATCGCAGTCTGTTGAATTCGGTTTTCCAGCCAATTTCATAAGATTTGAGAATTTCGCTCTCCACCTGGGCCACCGGGTTAGGGGAAGGGTGGGGCATATTGAAGCCGCCGCTCTTGAAGCCTTCCTGATACATCGCGTAGAGCATCACGTTGTTGTTGGGGCGCCAGGTGAGCTGTATCTTCGGTGAAAGCTCTTCAAAGGAGACTTTGTCCTTTTCTCCCGGTATCACGGAGAGGTAAGGGTGGTCGGGCCGTCCGTTATCATTCAGCGTTGAAACGTAGAAATTATTTTGGACCTTTTTGGTTTCATCGGTGTACCGCAGACCGACCATGATCTCCCACTGGTCGGTGAGTTCATAAGCAAGCTGGCCATAAGGTGCCAGCGACTCGACCTCCACTTCACCCACGCCCCCGATAAAGGCATTGGGGAAGCCCATGTCTGCCTCGATAAAGAGGCCGCCCATACCAAAATTAGCATCGGCTCTTTCGACAAAGTAAAAGACCCCTGCTACCCAGTTCCACCTGCTGTCGTTGTCAGAGACGATCTGAAGCTCCTGGCTATAGTCCTCTGTTCTCTCCAGCTCCGTTGTGGAGTCAAACAGCGGCGCGGTTGTGCCGTCAAGGTCGGCAAAGCCTCTGAATTTTGTATAGCGGTAGCCGGTGATGGATGAAAAGATAAAGTTATCAAATTGATAGTCTGCACGTACTTGCGCACCGCCGGCGTCAAACTCGAACTCATGGTCGAAGTTACCCGAGAACTCGTGGTGGCCTGTGGCGATCTCACCACCAAATGCAGCACCCACCTGCTCAGGTAACCCACTGAACAGAGGGGTAAATGCCTGACCTTCATGGTCGCGCTTTCGCGTATAGTCGGCGGCAACATTCACAGTTAGCCTGTCGGAGACATCCCATTGCAGCTTGCCGTGCAAAAAGCCCAGATTGCGGTCCTGCAGGTCAGGCCCGCCGGCAACATTTTTTACCCAGCCGTCATGGCTATCCCACTGTCCGGAAAGGCGACCTCTAACATTGTCGCTGAGCGGGCCGGACAGATAGAAATCGGCACCCCGCTTCTCATAGTTGCCCATCGTCATGCCGATACCGGCTTCAAAGTAATCGGTGGGGTCTTTGGTGATGATGCGAATTGCACCGCCTGTGGTGTTGCGCCCGTACAGGGTTCCCTGAGGCCCTTTAAGTACTTCGACCCGCTCTATATCATGGAAATTCATAAAGCCGGCGGAGGCGCGCGACATATAGACATCATTGAAATAGGACGCCACCGAGGGCTCCAGTCCGGGGTTGGCATATTGGGTGCCGACCCCACGAATATAGGGGGCAATGAAGTTGGCGTTGGCATTGACAGCTACGTTGGGAGTAACCATCGCGAGCATTTTTTGCGTGTCAATACCGGCGTCTCTCAGCTCGTCACCGGCTAGAGCCACAACTGAGATGGCGACATCCTGAAGGTTCTCAGCTCTTTTCTGCGCAGTCACGATAATTTCTTCAAGCGCTGGTTGCGCGTAGCTGAAGCCTGAGGCAGTAAGAGCTACAGCTGGTACCAATGAGGCCAGCATAGCCTTGCGAAAAGTGCTAGGTTTGCACTGTTGTTTCATAGGGTTCCCTCTTGGTTAGGAGCTTCTAAGTTGCTGTGGTCAGTATTTCATCTCAACCAGAAATCTGGCACATTGATACAGCTCAAGAGCCAGAAGACTAGAAATTAATTAACAAGAACTTTTACGTATCAGATTGCCCATGGGTGTATAAGCCAAGGAAGATTCGCCCTTTTCACTGTTTAAGGAGAAAAGCGGCGCAACCTTAAGGACACAAGTTACCTTCGGAATAAAATGTTTTTTGGAGGTTCTGAGCTAATAACTATTGATCAGCTAAGAGCATCTTGAAAGGCTGCGTACTTCGTTCTGTTGCGGAGTATCAACGGCCTACAGTCAGTACCTCCACGGCCAAACACGATACCGTGCCCGGCTAGGCAGTATGTAATACGCTGCGCCTAGTTTCACTCTAAACTAATGGCCACTATACAGGGGCTGTGTAGTTTAGGGGGGCAAAGTCTATCCGTATATTGAACGCGATGTCAAACCACTGAAATAATGACCCCTGCTACGCTAGCCATGCCATGGCTAGCGTAGCAGAGGGGAGGAGGTTTGCTTTAGTAAGCAAAGAAAGCGGGTAATTAAAGAACCATGAGTACAAAAAGAGTACTTATAGCCCGGGGTTAACTTTTGCATGGGAGAGGGTAGCAGGGCGTATTTTGCTCCATGCATCCAGAACACCTGCAAGCTCGGAGGGTGGGCTGCCATGAAACAAAATCCCGTCGGCTCCAGCCTTAATGCGTGCCAGAGCTGCCTGGGCCCCGTCTTCTCCACTCCCTACAGCATTGCCGCGTTCGATCCATTCGCGAGGGTATAGCGTGGCCATATGGCGCAACTCATCCAGATCGCGGGTGGTGCTTTCATCGCCCATGGTCCCGGTACTTTTATTTTTATCGAATTCCTTTAGGGCTTCCCTTAAGCGCACGGCATCGGAGCGCTGCCAACCGTTGGCGTCACAAATGGCATCAAACATCGCAGGAAACAAGAGGTAGGTGTTCATGCGCCGTACAACATAGTGGAGCATAGACTCTTCTGCTACATCGCAGGCGGTCACCATAATGCTCCAGATACGTACGCTGGCAGGGTCGCGCCCGGCCTTTTCCGCACCTTGGCGTACCATTTGAGCGGACTGTTCAACTGCTTCAGGAGTCCACAGTGAGTTGAATACTACCCCATCGCAATGGCGCCCAGCCCATTCTAAAGTTTTGCTACCCATCGCCGCCATGATTATCGGTGGTCGGGTAGGCAGGTCGGCTCCCAGTCTCAGGTTGGTGATACGCCCTAGCGGGCCTTCATAATTCACCGTTGCACCGTCCCAAAGTTGCCGTAGGATAGTGATGTAGTCTTCCATGACTTGGAAGGTCAGGCGTGGAGTGCCGGTAGCATCTGCGAGGCTATCAGTGCCGCGCCCTACACCTAGAGCAAATCGATCACCGCTCAGTTTTGCCATAGTGGCGGCATAGCCTGCGGTTACGAGGGGGTGGCGCAAAGGCATATTTTGGATAAGCCCTGCAGCAATGCCCATGGAGGGTGATAATACCGCAGCTGCACCGGATAATACGTCTGCATTTTTAGAGCTAAAACGCTCAGAAATCCACACAGAGCCAAAGCCGAGCCGCTCGGCATCGGTGATTTCAGCAATTGCCTGGGTTGGGTCGGAAACATGGCCTGGAAGTGCATAACAGCCAAGCTCGGGATAGCGTGTTGTGGTGGACATTTTTTCCCCTGTGAATACAACAAGATGGAGTGCAAAAGCTCACTTTGGTCTGCTTGTGGCTAACTCTGAAGCTCCAGTTATGACTTCTTGCTAAGCTCTACTGAGCACTGTCGCGACCATAGTGGCGATACGGTTGTGGTGTCTGGGTATAAAATAGGTGCCAACCTCCGCCAGATTGATGTCGGAAGTGGCGCCGCTAATAAGTTTGCTGCAGCCATATTGCAAGAGTGTCAACAGGTGGATACCTGCTCGCAAGCTGAAATAGTCAACGACAGGTGCAGGGAAGCGCTGGCCGCCACTGGCTACGTAAGCATCAACAAACTCATCCCACTCAATGATTTCTTGGACAAAAGCGCGACAGTAACCCAGATCCTCAGCCGGGTGGCCGATGTGTACCAGCTCCCAATCCAGCAAGGAGGAAAAATGGCCGTTCTCTATCAGGATGTTGTGAAAGGCGGCGTCGTTGTGAACAATGGCGCGCTCTGCCCCTACCTGATCAATGTGAGCCCGCATCCAGGCGAATGCAGCGGAGATTGCCATAGAGGGAGCATGGTTCAGCTGTTGCCAGGCTGCTTCAATACTATCGAGTTCATCACGCCATTCTTTGACGGTGCCATTCTCTACCGTTGAGCGGATTGTATCTGTCAACGGGGACGGGTCGATAGCGTGAAGGGTGGCCAGCTGCTCGGCCAGTTCGAGTGCTAAAGCCGGGGACTGGGGAGGAGCAAAGTAGTCTGCGCCCGCTACGTCGCCGCTGGCTTTTTCAAGAATGAGAAATGGCGCCCCAATGACGGAGCGATCCATTTCTAACAGCACTGGCTTGGAGGTTTTCAGTTTTGAGCGGGAGACTAGCTCAAGTACCGGGTATTGGCTTTCAACGCCGAAAGACGTAATGCTGGCAGGATGGTCTCGCTGAACCACCAAGCCATGCGGCAGGCCGGTATCGCCCTCAAGGTTGAAGACGGCAGTTTGACGGGATCGCCCGCCAGTAGCCTGTCGGAAGTTGGTAATGCGCGCTCCTGAATGGGCTCCGTAGCGCTGTAAAAAATAACGCTCGAGCGCAAGAGGGTCGATTTCCAGGCTTTTCAGGTCGTCTTGGTCTTCGCCACCTGCATGAAGGCGGTGGGTGATGCTGGTAATTTTGCTATCCAGAGTTTTTAGCTCCCAGTCCAGCATTGCCAGTGCGGAGGCCCTGTCATCGGTATTCTCCAACCAGTGCCCTTGCTTGAGCCAGTGAGCACCCGCAGCGATACGTGCAGCACTTTGATCGTTGGCCGCAAGGTTCTCCGGTGGGGTGGTTACTAGTAGTGGAGTGGTGCCTTCGGTAGCAGAATCGGGTAGTGGCAGGGATAGAACATGTCTTTCATCGGCCACTTCGAGAGCTGCTGCCATACCGGCAACGGCGCGTACACAGGCTTCCAGAGCATCGCGGCTCCGAGCATCTGTGACTGAGGGGTGAACCCGAGTCATCAAGGTTTGTGCAACTGAGGCCAGAAAGGGCGTAAAGCTCATGGCAAGCTGTCTCCCGTGTTGTTTAAATAGACAAGAATTTTTAGGTTTAAATTTGCCATGGAATTCATGGTCTAATATTTTTCCGTTTTATTTAGGCTGGTTAGATGCCAGCGTTGCCGTAGTGCTCATCGGGTGGGCAGTCTGTTGTAGGCCATGGTACTTCTCGCTCGTCAGCAAGCGATCAAAGCAAGTAGTACCAAGCCCCTACCTTAGGCTATTGTCAGTGAACATACAATAATATATGTTACGTTTAGTTGTGCGCTTTCAAGTTGACAGTTGGCAAGCTGACCGTTGGCGGTTCAATCAAATTTCCTGACTGTTGTTAGGCGCCACTCTCAAAGGCTTTCTGGGCACGATGTTGTCCGGAGTAGGTCCCGTTCCCGGAAGTGGCATTTGTATCTGCCAAAGTAGGTAGTTGATCGATATCGATGGAGATTTGATCATGGAATTCAGCAATAAAGCAGCGATCGTCACTGGGGCATCCAGTGGTATTGGCCGTCTGGTTGCCCAGCAACTGGGTCAGGCGGGCATGAAGTTATGGTTGGTAGGACGCTCTGCGACAGAGTTAGAAAAAA
>JBBAFY010000092.1:0-8945 GCA_041655135.1 Tissierellales bacterium | reverse complement strand
TTAAGCTTCAATTTGACAAAACCTTTTGAGGACTCTAACTCTAAAATTTCTAATTTTTTTTCTTGTATGAACCTTCCATAAGATAATTTTCCTGCTTCCTGCCAATTACTGTCCCTTAAAACGTGCACAATGATTTCTCCATTTGTGTGGGTTGAATCATAGGTATATATAGGACTAGCCATAGATTTGGTGGGAAGAAGGCATAGTATGATAATAAGACACAATGTAACAGATAAAATCCTTTTGTTCAAATGAGCCGCCTCCTTAATATTTTACTAGCTAAAGGCAAGTTGAATCTTGTCTATTAAACCAGCTTCTATCTAAATATATGGAGGGTTAAACACTAAATATTCCTTTTTGTCTATAATATTTAGAAATATTTTGAGATTAAAAATGCAGATAATCCAATCTAAATGTGAAAATTTTCTGCTTAATACCAATTGATTTTTATAAAATAAGGGGCTTGGACCAGTTTTTTCTTTATTTATGTGTTTAAAGGGTAGATATAGTAAAAATATTTTTTATGAAGTACTTTTTTATATTTAGAGAAGTTAATGATCTTTTCTGATATAATTTTCTTAACTCATAAAAATATTGAAAGAAGGTGTATTTATTTGTCGAATTTACTTGAATGCTTCGTGGAGGTTGCCCCATATCTCAACAGTTTAACTATAGAAGATATTGGAGTTACTGTATCAGATACTGAAAAGTATTTAATCTTTGTGAAAGGCCACCAAGTTCCACAATTAGTAAATGCAGGAGATCGTATTCCAGAAAGCACAGTTGTAGCTCAATGTATGAAAATTGGGAAAAAAGTTATCAACAAGGTATCTGCAGATGTTTTTGGATTTCCATACGTTGCCTGTGGGATACCTATTAGAGAAGGTAATGAAATAGTTGGCGCAGTTTCTTTTGTAATTTCAATAGAGAAACAAGAGAAATTACTATCTTTAGCTGAAGAATTATCAAGCGGATTAGAGGAGCTAACGCAATCTTCTAACTTAATTGATGAAGGCTCTGAAAAGCTTTTTAACATATCCAACAAACTTTTAACTAAATCTAATGAAACCAATACACATATGGATGAAACAGATGGAATATTAAGGTTTATACAAAACATTGCCAGCCAAACCAACCTATTAGGTCTGAATGCTGCCATAGAAGCAGCAAGGGTTGGACAAGAAGGCAAGGGGTTTGGTGTAGTTGCTCAAGAGATAAGAAAGCTTGCCCAGAATAGCTCTGATTCAATTCAAAAAATTGAAGAGATTATTAAGGGAATAAGAGAGACATCAAATGAACAAGGTGAGATAATTGATAATATTAACAATATAACAAAAAAACAAGCAGAAGCTATGAAGACAATTAATAGCAGTATACAGCAGCTCTATGCGTCTATTAACATATTGGTGGAAGAGGCAAAAAGTTTGACCTCGGAATAAAAAAAGGGCTTGTATGGAGAGGTAATATGTAAAAAGAGAGGACATACTATACATGTATAGTATGTCCTCTCTTCTTTTTTCGATTTTTATATCTTGATAAAGCATTCTAGTCCTTTTAAAATCCTCTTTCATATTGTTTTGGGTAATCTATATCAAAGCCATTTTTATGAGCATTATGTAGTACCCAATAGGGGTTTCTTAAAAGCTCTCTGCCAAGAGCCACTAAATCAGCTCTATTATTAGAAAGTATATCTTCTACATGGGCATATTCATTAATCAATCCTACTGCTATTGTTGGAATGTTACACTCCTTCTTAATGGCCTCAGAATAGCTAACCTGATATCCAGGGTATGTGTTGATCCTAACGCTTTCTAGCCCTCCAGAGCTTACATGAACCATATGGATTGAATCCTTTACCATATCAACTATCTTTACCATTTGTTCAATATTAAGACCATCATCTAAATAGTCATCTGCGGAAACCCTGAGCAATATAGGTTTTTCATCAGGCCATACTTCCTTAATAGCTAAGATTATTTCCTGCAAAAATCTGGTTCTATTTTCTAGACTACCTCCGTACTCATCTTGTCTCTTATTAGAGCGTGGAGATAAAAATTCATGAATTAAATAGCCATGGGCTCCATGGATTTCAATTGCATCAAATCCCGCTTCATTTGCTCTTCTTGCTGCATCTCTAAATTGGTTAATTATCCCTTTGATTTCTTCTTTATCAAGTTCCTTTGGAATTTTGTAGGTCTCACTAAATTTATAAGAAGTCGGAGCTACTGGAGTTTCACCTTCTGCACCACATTTTCTTCCAGCATGAGCCAGTTGAATTGCCATCTTAGAGCCCTGTTCCTTACAGCCGTTTACTATTGACATCAAGCCAGGGACTTGCTCATCTTCCCAAATACCTAAGTCTTTACTTGTTATCCTACCGTTTGGAGTTACTGCAGTAGCTTCTACTATAATAAACCCGACTCCACCAACTGCCCTAGTGACATAATGAGTAACATGCCAATCCTTTACATATCCTGAGTCATCTGATGTGTTCATACACATAGGAGGCATAACTATTCGGTTTTTTAATTCTAATTCTCCAAGACTATAACCACTTAATGTTTTCAATTTTATCACCATCCTTCTTCTATATATACCAATATATTAGTATTATTATCTCCATTTATTTAATTTATTTAATTTCTTAAACTTTTTAAAAAAATACACTCAAATAATCTTCTATAATGATATAATCATTATGATGTGCTTTAAAAACTTATAGGGGGACAAAAGAGATGGACACTAAACAAAGAAGAGACCTTATACTCAATGGAAATATTTACAAGGTCATAATTACTTTATCTATACCAATTATGATAAATAACCTAATTCAAACACTATACAATCTAGCAGATGGAATATGGGTAAGTAAAATTAGCTCTGTTCATTTTGCTGCTACAGCCTTTGTTTGGCCTGTGGTTTTTCTCTTTATTTCTCTAGGCATAGGATTATCTATAGCGGGTACCGCTTTGTTATCACAGTTAATCGGGAGAGGAGATTATGAAGAAGCTAACAAATATTCAAGCCAACTAATTGTAATATCAGTATTGCTTTCTTTATTCTTCACCATTATAGGATACCTAGTTAGTCCGCATGTAATCAGGCTAATGGGTGCAACAGGAGACCTTGCTGAATACAGTAATATATATTTGAAGATTACTTTTTTAGATATGCCTTTTATGTTTTTGTTTTTTAGCTTTAATTCTATAATGAATGCTCAGGGAAATACTATGCTCCCAACTGTATTAAGTGGAATCAGTGCAATATTAAATGTAATATTGGATCCAATATTTATATTTACCTTTAATATGGGAATTACAGGGGCTGCTGTTGCTACATTGATTTCGAGAGCTTTACTCTCTATTGCAGGGATATATATATTATTCAAATACCCAGCTTTGATTAAACCTAAATTAAAAGGATTTAGATTTGATAAGGATATTATTAAGAAGATTGTAAGGATTGGGGTACCTTCATCTATAGGACAAACAGGATCAGCATTAGGATTTATGGTCCTCAATAGCTTTATTGCATCATATGGTACTGCTACTATGGCTGCCTTTGGAATGATTAACAGGGTATCATCATTAATAATGCAACCAGCCATGGGGGTTGGAGCTGCTCTAACATCTATTGTTGGGCAAAATCTTGGCTCTGAGCAAATAGATAGGGTAAGGGAAGCCTTCAAAAAATCCTCAAT
Organism: Tissierellales bacterium; assembly: GCA_041655135.1. Lineage (GTDB taxonomy): Bacteria > Bacillota > Clostridia > Tissierellales > Proteiniboraceae > Proteiniborus. The sequence goes on along the minus strand of JBBAFY010000092.1, from coordinate 5,245 downwards.
ATTTACGATTAGCTTCTCTTTAATAGGGATATTAGTATTGTTATTATTTGATATAGAAATAGTTAACTTTTTCATGCAATCTAAAGATGATTTAGAGGTTATAGCTCAGGGGGTCAGTTACCTTAGATATGTTTCATTATCTATGCCGCTCATGGGTATGTTTAGTGTGTTTCAAGGTATATTCCAAGGCTCAGGCCATACTAAATATTCAATGGCAATGGAAGTTGGAAGACTGTGGTTAGTAAGATTGCCTATGATAATGTTATTTAAACACTTTACAAATATAGGACCTGAAGGAATATGGTTTTCTATGAGCTTTAGCAACCTAATAGTATGTTTATACGGACTTGCAATTTATAAAAGAGGACGTTGGCAAAGAAAAGTCATTAGAACTGTGTAATGAGATGTAGAATCTGTCTTTTTCACTAGAGACAGATTTTTATTTGTAGAAATGGGTATACATAGTAAGAAGAATTATGTGTAAAATAAAGGTAGAGTTTATTTTGATATTAGATTATAATTGGATTAGCAATTTAGCATAAGGAGGAGCTTTAATGATAGAATTAGGAAAGGTTCAAAAACTGGAGATTATTAGGAAAGCTGAATTTGGAGTATATTTAAATGAAAAGGACAATAAGTCTGATTCTGATATACTGTTACCCATTAAGCAGGTACCGGAGGGAGTTGACATAGGGGATGAACTAGAAGTATTTATATACAAGGATTCAGAGGACAGATTAATAGCAACTACCAATAGACCTAAACTAGTCTTAGATGAGGTAGAAGTCCTTAGAGTAGCAGAAACTACTAAAATTGGTGCTTTTCTAGATTGGGGCTTAGAAAAGGATTTATTATTACCTTTTAAAGAGCAAATAGGAAAGGTAGAAAGAGGAAAAGAATATTTAGTAGGTTTGTATGTGGATAAAAGCAATAGACTTTGTGCTACTATGAAGGTGAATAGAATTTTAAGCAGTGATTCGCCTTATAAGGTAGACGATAGAATCAAAGGGATAATTTATCGGATAAACAAGGATATGGGTGTTTTTGTAGCAGTAGATAATAAATACGATGCAATGATACCAAAACATGAGCTTTATTGGACCTATAGGATAGGAGATAAAATAGAGGGTAGAGTAACTAAAGTAAGAGATGATGGGAAGCTAGCCCTAAGTCTAAGAGAAAAGGGTCAAATTCAAACTGATGAGGATGTAATACGTGTCTTAACAAAAATGATTAAAAATGGTGGAGTGCTTATGCTAAATGATGATAGCTCACCAGAGGAAATAAAGGAAGAGCTGAACATGAGCAAGGGTGCATATAAAAAGGTTATAGGGAGACTATTAAAGGATAAAAAGATTGAGATAATAAAAAACGGAGTTAAATTATTATAACCCAATAGATACTGACAACAATTATCACTTGCAATTGATATTCAAAAAATGTATAATGGCATTGGCTGCTGGACAAATATAAATATTTTGAGGAGGAATTTTATTTGGCAAGACCAATGGGTCCAAGGTTTAAGGTAGCAAGACGCTTTGGTATTAATGTATTTAATCATCCAAAGGCTCTTAAAAGAGGTGCAAAAAAATTAGGCAAGCAATCAGATTATGGAAAGCAGCTTATGGAGAAACAAAAGTTAAAGGCATACTATGGAATGTTAGAGAAACAATTTAAAATATATGTGGATGAAGCCCTTTCTTCCAAGGGAAATCCTGGAGAGAGGTTGGTTCAAAGATTAGAATGCCGTCTAGATAATATTGTCTATAGACTGGCCTTAGGTTCAACACTAAGACAGTCCAGACAAATGGTGGTACATGGACATATTTTAGTAAATGGGAAGAAAGTTGATATACCTTCATATAGAGTAGATATTGGAGATATAATTTCCCTAAAAGAAAAATCAAGAAAAAATGAAATCTATAAGGAAAACTTTTATGGTCAAGATTTAAATCTAAATTACCTAGAAAAAGATATTGAAAGCTTTTCAGGCATACTAGTTTCTATTCCTAATAGGGACCAAGTACCTATAGATGTAATAGATTCTTATATTATTGAACTTTATTCTAAATAGAAGAATATATAAGTCATATTAAGCAGAGAACTAAGGTTCTCTGTTTTTTGTGACTTATATGTGTTTTTAAGCTACTATAATTGCTGATTATGGTAGTAATCAAGGAAATAGAAACAAAAGGCACAAAAAAACAGAAGATACAGAAGATACAGAAGATACAGAAGATACAGAAGATACAGAAAAAACAGAAAATTAGAAGGGATTTGCATTATTTTGTAGAAATTAATATTTAATATGTCTTTGAATAATTTTTTCCCTTAGGGAGGGGTTAATTACATGAAAAGAAAAATCTTGTTTTCTTTTTTAATAATAATCATGATACTTTTTCCCGTTGAAATTAAAAGCTCGCAAAATGCGTCAATTGAAGAGACTAATACTCTAAGGGTAGCAGGAGATAATCATCATCCACCCTATGAGTATATTGACGCAAATGGCATTTATAAGGGATTCAATGTAGATATAATGAATGCATTATCTATTGAACTAGGGATTGATATTGAGCTGATACCCATGGAATGGAGTAAAGCCATAGAGTCGCTTGAAGGCAGAGAGGTAGATTTTATACAAGGAATATCCAAAACAAAGGACAGAGAAGCAAAGTTTTTGTTTGTTACTCCTACTGTTGTAAATTCACAATCTATCTTTGTAATAAAAGAGACAGGAATTATTACAGGAATTGAAGATCTTGTTGGAAAGAGAGTAGCCTTACAAGAAGGTGATATTAATTATGAGATTATTAGTGAGATTGAGGATGTAACTATAATATCTAAGGAAAACCAAAGACAAGCAATGGAGGTCCTGTTAAATGGCGAAGTAGATGCCTTTGTTGGAAACAAGCTTACTGGTATATATTACCTTCAAAAGCTAAATAAATCTAATTTAGTTAAAATTGTAGGAGAACCAATGGAGATGACAGATTATGGTCCTGCTACATATTTTGGTAACGAGCTATTAGCCAGTGAGGTTGAATCAGGATTAGCTCTTATGAAGAAAAATGGAACATACGATAAAATATATAAAAAATGGTTTGGAGAAGAAATTAGCAACAGAGAAGATTTCATCAGAGCGTATATTATGGAAATCTTAATAGCAACAGTTATAGTCGTATGTATTTTTATATGGATTCTTTTATGGAATAAACGTTTAAAATCGGAAGTAAGTAAAAGGACAGAAGAACTACAATTAGTTAATAAAGATTTGCTTTTACATCAAAAGAGAATGCATAATCTTGCATATTATGATGGAATCACTTCACTGCCTAATAGGTTATATTTAACAGAAACTCTAAATAAAGTATTAGAGGAGGCTATTGAAAACAATAGCAAATTTGCCCTATTATATTTTGATTTAGATAGATTTAAGCAAATTAATGATGCTTTAGGTCATGACTATGGAGATTTGGTATTAGACTTAGTTGGAAAGAGAATAAACAGGCTTATAAGAAAGGCAGATGTTCTTGCACGAATAGGAGGAGATGAATTTCTCGTCTTAATGCCAAATATAAGAGATGAAAAAGAAGCCATACTCATTGCCAATAGAATTACAGAGGATTTCCAAAGACCTTTTGATGCATCAACATACAATTTGCACCTAACTACAAGCATAGGCATAGCTATTTATCCAGAAGCTGGCAATACAAACCAAGCTTTGATGAAAAACGCAGATATTGCCATGTACAAGGCTAAGGATAGGGGTGGCAATGGTTATTACATTTACTCAGAAGATCTAAGCGAAAAAGAAATGGATAATCTAATTTTAATCTCTCAAATAAGACAGGCTGAGGCAAATAACGAACTAAGGTTGTTTTACCAACCAATAATTAATACAGATAACGGGGACATAATGGGAATGGAGGCTTTAATTAGATGGGAAAATCCTAAAGAGGGCATGGTAAGTCCTGGTCGATTTATACCTATAGCAGAAGAGACAGGATTGATAATTCCCATAGGTGAATGGGTAATGCTAACTGCTTGCACCCAACAAAAGAATTGGTCAGATAAAGGGTATAAGCCAATAAGAGTCTCAATAAATATTTCTGCTAAACAGTTCCAACATAATAATTTTATTGATACAGTCTTGAATATAATTAATGAAACTGGAATTGACCCAAATTATCTAGTGCTAGAAATAACAGAGTCTACAGCTATTATTGACATAGAATACACTCTTGCAAAGCTGAAAAAATTAAAGACACTTGGTATAAAGATATCAATAGATGACTTTGGTACAGGTTATTCAAGCTTATATAAAGTAAGCGAGATGAGTGTAGACGAACTTAAAATAGATCAATCCTTTATAAAAGACATAAACTCAGATGTTAAGAATAATAAGATTGTAAAAACAATTATTATTCTTGCTAAGGAACTAAATCTAGAGGTAATAGCAGAAGGAGTGGAGACTAAGGAGCAACTTGAATTTCTAAAGGGAAATGGCTGCAACAAAGTACAAGGCTACTATTATAGTAAGCCAGTACCGCCTGAAGAGTTTGAAAAAATCCTAAAATTAAGAAATGATGGTCTATAGACCATCATTTCTATGTGAATTAAAGACTATCCAAGGATATTCATCATAAGGGAAACTAGTAAAAGCAACTTGAGCATTACTTATTGGATGTCTAAAAGTTAGTTTGTGTGCCCAAAGAGAAATCTGAGTCCAATCCTTTTTTTTAACGAATGTCTTATTATATTTATTATCCCCCCATATAGGATACCCTGCATTAGACAACTGAACTCTTATTTGGTGGTGGCGCCCAGTTTTTAAATTCACTTTAAGTAAGCTGATAATTCCGTATTCAGGCGTTTCTTTAGTTTCTAAAAGGCAAAAATCTAAAATTGCTTCCTTTGCATTTCTTGTATTTTTAGTGACTACCTTACTCATATTAATAGTTACAAGCTTTTTCAAGTAATCTCTCAGTTCACCCCTTGTACTTGGGGGAAGACCACAAACTACTACTAGATATTCCTTAGAAAGGCTTCTTTCTGAAACTTGCTTAGATAGAGCCCGATTTGCTTCTTTTGTTCTCGCAAGGACCAACAATCCACCAACAGGGCGATCTAGCCTATGTACTAGTCCTAAATAAGGTTTTTTCATACCATCCATTCTTAACTGTTCTGTCAATAAACCTATTAAATCATCATCGAGAGTTTTATCACTTTGACATGGCAATTTAGG
>JBBAFY010000091.1:0-9053 GCA_041655135.1 Tissierellales bacterium | reverse complement strand
CCAAGGCACTTGAGTTTAAAATCAACTCCTGTTCTCATGATCTCCCATTTGTTTTCTCCACATGGATGGGCTTTCTTAAGCTGCACCACGTCCCCAATATTGTATTTTACAATCATAAATAAAACCTCCCCAACAACAAGTCGCTTATGTAGTAGCAAAAAAACTACTTCTTATAGTTATCATATATGAAGTAGCTTATTTAATAAATATATTATATTATATTTTAGCAATTTAGTGAACTTTTATCCACCTAAACCCAATCAATCTTACTAGCATGTCTGCCTGTCTCATTTTTCACTAGCTTATATATCCCTTTAATAGAAAGGGACGCTTCTTCTAATAGATTCTTAACACTTTCATAAAATTCAGGATTAAATCTTATTGATAGACCACAGCTAGCAGTTATTTCTCTAGGAGTTGGTATCACTTTTATATCGATATCATTGTTTTTTAAAGTTTTTTCACCTTGTATTGCATAATGTGTTGAATCAAAAGCAACTACATAATAAACTTCTTCTCTCATGTTCCCATCCTTCTATAATGTTATCGTATTTGTTGCATTCTTCATCTTTTCTACAATTGTATACATATTGCTAATTTCTCCAACTGACAATTTATCCTTTACATGATAAAAATCTAAACAAGTTCCACAGGATAATATCTCAACTCCCTCTGACTGAAGCTTAATTAAATCTTCTAGTACTGGAGAGCCTTCCACAGTAAGTCTAACGCCATTGTTTAAAAATATCAATGTAGATGGAAAAGGTGTTGACTCTGTTAAGGTGTATATATACCCTTTAATAAGTATATTCCCCAGTTCTTCTGAGCCTTGTCCAAGCTTATCATTTCCAAATATTATTGCTAAATCCTTAAAAGTATTAGGGATACAGGAATTAATCTCACTAGCTTCATTAACTACCTCGCCTTTTGTAATATGAATAAAGTACTCATTAGCTTGACCTTTTTCTACTGTATAATCAAAATCCAAACTTTTAGCTAATTTTGAAACATTTTCTTTTGCAACTTCATTGTCTACAATCGTAGTTACTACACCCTCCGATATATTATCTAATGCCTTTTTAGTCATTATAACTGGTTTCGGACATGCTTGATTTCTAGCATCAATTTCATTTTTCACATTAAACCCCTCCAAATCTTCTTAAGCTTCTATATATAAGTATATAGTTTTTTTTGCTTCTAGACTATTATTATTATCTATAAGCACCGAATTTGTTATAGCTTTTCTCTATATTTTGTTTCGATTCTGTTTTAATGTTAATGATTTTAACCTTTTTATTAATTTTATTAAATTTTGTATTGACATTATTAATTTTAAGCACTATTATATAGTTAAGGAATTGTAAATCTATTAAATATGAAAAGACATATTTAAAAAATTATAACATTATCTTTAATACTATTTACATAAAAAAGATTTCAGTTTTATTATACCCTTTTCTCTGGAATAAAAAAAATATTATATTTTATTTAAATAGGGAGTGATTAACTTGAGGGAAGAAATAAAAAACATTCTTACTATGCTAGAAGAAGGAAAAATAAGCTCTCGTAAAGCTCTAAAACTAATAAAAGACTTAGACGTAAACAATATAAGTAAAGTAAGACCTGCTAGAAAAATAAAAATAGATATAACTGATGGAGATGATGATAAAAGAATTAGATTACCTGGTATACCCTTTTGGTTAATATCATCCTTTGGCCGGCTAGGGCTGCTAATAGCCCCTATGGCAATCAAGCGCAGTGGCAAAACAGATGAAAACACCACAATGGCTCTTGACTTTCTAAAGGATGTGGAGCTTAAGGAATTCATTTCTGCATTAAAATCTCATGGCCCCTTTGACTTTGTAGATATATGTAGCGATAAAGATATAGTTAAGATATCAGTAATATAAAAAAGGCTTCTGAGGAAGCATTATAGACTAAAGAAGCCTTTTTTGAAACTCATTAATTGAAAGCTCCATAGTATAACGGTTAAAAAATAGAACTTTCCAATTCGATATTAAGAAAGGTAGGATAATATGAAAAAAGAAGCCTTAGGAAGATGTCCAGTATGCAATCATGAAATGAACGTAACAAGAATTCACTGTGATTACTGCGAAACAACTATAGAAGGTAATTTTACTTTATGTAAGTTTTGCAGATTAAATGAAGATCAAAAGAATTTTGTAGAAGTATTTATTAAAAACAGAGGTAATATTAAAGAAATAGAAAAAGAACTTGGTATCTCTTACCCTACGGTTAGGAGTAAGCTTGAAAATGCAATTGAAGCATTAGGCTATAGTGTAAAACATGGGCCCAAAGTTGACAAAAAAGAGGTTTTAGCAAAACTTAATACAGGTGAAATAACCGCTGACGAAGCAGTAAAGCTTTTAAAAGAGGAATAGTATTAGGAGGGGAATATTGTGAGTGAGGAAAGATTAATGGTTCTGACAATGCTACAAGAAGGTAAAATTTCTAGTGAAGAAGCATCAAAGCTACTTCAAGCACTAGATGGACTTGAAATAGAAGAGGAACTCAATAACCAAAATGAAGATGTATCAAATCTTAGTGAAGATAATCTCTTAGAAAACCAAACATCTCATGATGACGAGAGATACACCGGTTTTATTTTAAAGGAAAATCAAGAAGATCATGGCTCAGCAGATAAATTTGACAAGGAAACAAAGGGTTTCGAGGATAAAACTGATGACCTAGGTGACAAGGAAAAGACTTGGGAAAAAAGCTTTGATGAAAAATCAAGTGATTTTGGTAAGGATATGGGAGATTTTGGTAAGAAAATGGGGGCCTGGGGTGAAAACTTCGGTGAGAAAATGGGTAACTGGGGTGAAAACTTCGGTGAAAGAATGGGTAAAGTTGGCGAAGAGTTAGCAGAAAGCGCTACTTCCATTACTGAGAAAGTACTAAAAATGGTTGATGGCTTCATAAGTGATGGTTCCTTAGTTATATTTCCTGGTAGTTATGAAACTGTAACCGAAACTATAGAAAGAAACATCTCTAGTTTAAATTCTCCTATTATAGAGATTCACGGATTAAATGGCAAGATAATTCTTCATTCTGGTGAAGATAGCAATATTCATATTCAAGCTAAATGCTCTATAAAGAAATCTGTATACGATAAAAATCTACCTGTATATGAAGTGATTGAAGATAATAACACATTAATATTTAAACCTAGATACACTAATGGTATAGGCACTAGCCTTGATGTATATATTCCTTCTACTAGCTATGATAAAATTTTTCTATTAACTACAAATGGAAGAATAGAAGTCTATGATGCTAACCCTAAGGAATTAATATTAGATACAAACAATGGTTCTATTAAGGCACAGGATATTTGCTCTAGTAGGTTGATTGCATGCACCAACAATGGTTCAATAAATATAGAAGATATTGATTCAAAGGAAATTGAACTAGACACATCTAATGCTACTATAAATGCACGTAATACTAGCTGCGAAAATATAATTGTTACTACAAGGAACGGTAGAATAAACATTATAGCTACACAGGCTAAGGAAATGGTGTTAACTAGCTCAAATGCAGCTATAAAGGTTGAAGATTCTATTGCATCAGCTATTACCTCTAAGACCTCTAATGGAAGCATCAAAATTATTGACATCGAAACATCAAACTTGCATAAAATTGAATCCTATACTTCAAATAGTTCAATAGAAATGCATATAGATGCCCATAACAAAGCATACAACATAGATGCTCAAACTTCTATGGGCCGCATTGAAGTAGAAATACCTAATCTTATATATGATATAAATAAACAAAGTAGCCCCGGCAAACAAAAGATACTAGCGCATAGTACTTACGATACAGAAACCGATAACCAGATTAACATTATCGCTTCCACATCAAACGGCTCCATAAAAATTAGTTAATTGAAGGAGGTAACAAAGTGTCATATCTTAAAGAAGAAAAAATGCAAATATTAAAAATGATTGAAGAAGGAAAAATTACTTCTAGTGACGGATTAGAGCTTTTAGGTGCCTTGGAAGAAAAGGAGAATCTACCCCTGGCAAAATCCGCTAAATGGATAAAAATAAAAGTTCTAGATCCAGAAGACAATACAAAGGTGAATGTAAATATTCCATTATCCTTAGTAGACGTAGGTTTGAAAATAGCTGCAAAGGTCTCCCCTGAACTAAAGGATTCGGATTTAAATGGTATAGACTTTAACGAAATAGCTGAATTAGTTAAAAGCGGAGCCGAAGGTAAGCTAATAGATATCGAAAGTGATAGCGGAGAAAAAGTTGAAATAATAGTTGAATAAAGGTAGGGTGCATCTGGAATGCACCCTACCTTTATTTTTTTGTTTCTTTTTTAATTATAACAATACTTGAGAATATCAGCTTTTTCTTATATAATTAGCTCCTTCAAATACTTTAATAATATATTGTTATCATACAAATAATACCCTATGGTAGAATTAAAGACACCCTCTGCTACTACTCCATTAGGTGATACAGAAATAAATGGAGTAAGTATTGCAAGTATTACCAGAATAATTATGGCACCTTTTACAAGACCAAAGCCCAGACCAAGGAGCTTATTAAATTGGTTCAAAAGTGGAAGCTCGGTAAAAGCATTCAGAACTTTCACAACAATAATCAACAATAATCTAGCAATAATAAATGCAATAATTAAACTTATTATGTCTATGAATATTCGTGTCAACGCTTCAGACATAATATCTATTGCAGTTGTCGATATTTCAGATGTGTAGGAACTTACCTGAGGACTCTTCGATATCATATCAATTAAGGGTCTTGGTAGATTCATCCCCTCTAACAAAGGTGTAGGCTCAAAAACATCTGCCTTTTCTTCAAAGATTGAATATAACCTTTTGTCAACGAAGCCTCTTAGTTTATCATATATCTCCTGATTTTTCATTATAACTTGAGCTATTGCTGGATAATATAATCTTGCAAGAAAATATGATATTATAAGTCCAGCTAAACTAAACACAGAAATAACAAAGCCTTGTTTTAAACCAATTAGAGAATTTATTACTATAATAGCAAATATACTAATATCAACCCAATTCATCTAAGCACCTACTCTCTATACTTTACTTACTATTTGTTATCTTGCACCTTATTCTTTGATAATTTGCTTATAAATAGATTTTCTTTTGTTAGTAAGAGAAAGTCATCCTTTTGAAATTCTAAGCCTTTAATTTCATTTTCACATGTGTGTTTTAGAAATACTTCATCTCCATGTATTCCTATAATTCTATTCTCTCCTGTTAAGTATATATTTTTTTTATTTGTATAGATATTACTATAATAGCTATTTAATTCAAGCCTATTTTTTGTTTTCCCGTTTTTCTCCAAGACTTCTACATAGTCATTTTCATCTTCATAAAGCAAATATATTTCCTTTCGTATTTGGTCAAGCTTTGTATCCTTTAGCCTACCTTTGATATCCCTGCTCCAGAGCAACTCATTCTTCATATTTAAACTAATTATTTTTCTATCACTTACTGCCAATATATTATCATTATCTATAAAATCAGCACTAAGAATGATTAAATCCTGAAAATCTTTTTTCCACAACAGTTCCCCCTCTTTGGTGTAAAGTAAAATACTGCTTGTAAGGTCACTACCTGAAAAATCTAATGTTACTAGTGTAAACCTTTTCTTATCAAGGGCAATACCACTAGACAGTAGCCTCCCTTTATCTATAATTGTATTAGCTAACAGTTTTCCCTTCTCATCTATGACATTTATCTGATCAATTTGTTCCCCAGCTTTTGTATATATAATCAGCAAACCATTTTTCTCTGCAAACTTTTCTATAGACTGTCTTGCCTCATATGTCCATTTTTTCTCGCCCTGAAGGTTGAATGCAGTAATTTGTCCACTTTCCTTGTCTCCAGCAAAAATTTCATTCTCCCCTAGGTGAATAAAGGGATCTTCAAAATCTATATCTTGTGACCATAGCTTGTCCCCCGAAAAATTATAGGAGGCAATGGTCTTATTTTTAAAATTTACGATAGTTCCTTCATAACTTCTCATGTTCCTATTATCAGCTAGAGGGATATTGATGGTCTGTACTAACTCTAAGGATTTTTCAGTCTGCTTAAATAGATTTTGTACATTTTCACTTAACCTCTTACCAAAGAACATTACTCCAATTATTAATAGCATAATAATTACCCAAATAAGCTTTTTCCCTTTTCCTTGTTCTTCTTTAGCAGTCATAGAGTCCCTCCTCCCGTATTGTTAATTTACTTTTGCCTATATAATTTTCCTCTGTAAACCCCTACAGTTTCAATGAATTGAATGACCATAATATACACAAACATAAAAAAACCAAGGTATCCAAAGAGTGGATATATTGCTGATACTAGGCTAGCAAACCCTAACTTAGCTAATGGAATAGCAATTATACAAAAAATAGCTGATATAAACAAATTCTTTCCTTTAACTAGTGTACTAAATTTATTTATGCAACCAAAACCACTTGCTATAGCAGTAGTAAACATTGAAAGCCATAGTATAATTGAATAGATATACCCTCCCCCTACTCCTAAAAGCTGTGCAGCCTTTATCATAGGTATTTCTATGGTATAGACATCGTTATACAATATGAGGGTGGATAATAAAATAAATATAGCCATAGCTCCTAGGCCTAAACCACCTAAAACACCTCCCTTTATTGCCTGATTTCTATCATTTATTATTGGAAGTAGGGAAGTCAATATTACAATTGAAGATATGCTATTAAAGCTTACATAAAGTAAAGCAGATGTAACCCAATTTCCGGTTTTTGTCAGTTTGGCTCCGTAAAAGTTGCTGAAAACAAGCCCTTCTTTTACTATCAGCACTGAGCCCACTAGTATAATCCCAATGATTAAAAATGGTACAACAATTTTGTTTACAAAGGATATTCCTTTTACACTAAAAACTAATGTAAGAAAGCAAGAAAGGGACATAAGATAAATGCCTATATTGGCAGACAACTTAAATTGTTCCTTAAATACTGCACCACTTCCTGCTATCATTATACAAAACCCAATGAATAAATAAGATATTATAATTAACTCCATTATTTTACTTATTCTTCTGCCAAAAAGCGGTCTTATATACTCGCTGTAGGACGTGGTTTTATTCTTAAATACCTGAGATAGCACAATAGGACCTATTGTTGAAAATAATACTGTTGCTAATATAATACCATATATTCCTTTATATCCAAACACCCCAAAAAATTGAATGATTTCCTGTCCCGATGCAAAACCAGCTCCAACTACAGTTCCTATATATACGCTAGCTAATTCCTTCCAAGATCCTTTCATAAACAAGCCTCCCAATTATAGTTAATAAATTCTATGAGTGCTTAGGCTTGTCATATTATATTATCCACATAATATTTCGAATAATGTTTTTACAGAATCTAAGACAAGATACTTCTATTTCCTAATTTCGAAATACCAATCAATATTTACTTCTCTCTATAGGCATATATCCATATACCTAATAATAATATTATCAGAAAAGGAAGTTTTCTGCATCAAATTTATAACCTAACTCGACTAGCTATATAGCTCTTTTTTTGACTTAAGGGTAATAAAACTAGTCTAAAATGAAAGGATTTTTTTACATTTTTACAGTCTCAGATTATTTACAAACCTTTTGTAGATTTCTTTACTTAACTAGCATTACAAAATATGGGAGGTTAATATGAAGAAACTTTTAGTATTTATGCTTATTATAGCCCTTACATCAAATCTTACTCTAGCAAACAAATCTCTTGGCATCTCATTTAATAGTGTAGAGCTATCCATCTTAACAGAAACTACTCCTGATCCTTCTAATAGTGAATTCACTGAAGAACCTAATGAAGAAGAAAAAGAAGAAGAAAATGCTATAAATCCTATTGGAAACAATTCAACTAATGAGTCTACTAATTCAGAATTGGCCAATTCAGAAAAACCCAATATTGGAGGCCCCTATACTGAATATCCTGAATCTTCGACTACTACAAATGAGACTGACCCTACTATAACTGATATTCATGCTGAACCTATAGAAGTTGAGCCTTTACTTATTGACACTTTAAACAAAAAAAATACATGGTCTAACAAAACAATCTACTTAACATTTGATGATGGCCCTAGCTCTTTAACTATAAAGGTATTAGATTTACTTAAGAAAGAAAATATTAAAGCCACCTTTTTTACTATAGGTACTAAAACAGACAAGGGAAAAGATATTCTTAAAAAAATATTAGATGAAGGCCACTCATTGGGTAATCATACCTATAGTCATAATTATAATTATATATATAAAAGTGTAGACAATTTTTTCGAAGATTTATATAAAAATGAAAATATTATATATGAAGCATCCGGCAAACGTCCTAAAATAATTAGATTCCCAGGTGGCTCAAGTAATGCCACAACAAAAACAAAAAGCGGAAAAAAGGTACTGAATGAAATACTAGAAAGATTGCAAAAGGAGGGTTATATACATTTCGATTGGAATGCCAGTAGTGGAGATGCTAACATATCTCCTGCTTCTGTAGACGATATAGTCAATTCCACACTAACATGGGTCAGTAAATATAATAGTGCCGTAGTCCTTTTCCATGATACTGCTACTAAAACTAATACGTTAGAAGCTCTTCCTATCATAATAGAAAAGCTGAAATTTTTAGGATGCAATTTTGATATCTTAACAACAAGCTCACCACAAATAGCTTTTGCAAAAAACAAAGAAAGCAATAGGGTAGTTCCCACCTTTACCTATACAATCACAGATGACAGTGATCTATCTCCAATTAAAAATACCATTAAAGAAAAAAAACCACCTAATATAATAAAAAAATTTGTACGATTAAGAATGGAGATGGAGAAAAGATTTGTGCTAAATTGAGATAAAAAAAGACCCAGTATATAACTAAGTTAAAAAATAAAAAACCAGCGACGTCCTACTCTCCCAGGCGGTCTCCCACCAAGTACCATCAGCGCTGAAGGGCTTAACTTCTGTGTTCGGTATGGGAACAGGTGTGACCCC
>JBBAFY010000090.1:0-9093 GCA_041655135.1 Tissierellales bacterium | reverse complement strand
GGATCAACGCTAAGTAAGCAACAAGTGATGAGTCCACCAAGGGAGGAGGCCAAGCTCCTCCTTTGGTGGGCTACAGTTTGGGGTTCGTCAGCGAAAAGCGGTCAATAAAAGCCAAACGGCATGATCAGCAATTTTTTCTGGTGAGTCTAATAGCTTGGATGCTTCCGGGGCCATTGTGTAAATGCCGTTGAGATTGGCAAACCCTACGCATAGAGCCAGTGCTGTAGCAAAGGCTGTATCTTGATTGGCCGTTGGTAAAGAGGCTCGCAAAAGTTCTCGAAACAAATTATAGGGTTTATGGAAATACTTGGTTATCAACTTGTCGGCATTGTTTGATCTTGAATCGAGAATTTCACGCTGGAACAACTGTCCAAAACTTTTACTAGCAGTTAAGTTGCCTACAAACCAGGCGATTAATTTGGAAAGCTTTTTCTGTTCGCTATCGCCACTATTAAAAAAATGTTCTGGCAAGGTTGAGTGACGAGTAAAGGCTTGCTCGATCACAGCTTCATACACGGCTTCCTTGCTGGGAAAGTAGTGATAAAGTGCACCGATAGTGACGCCTGTCTCTGCTGCCAGCTGTTTGGTGCTGACGGCATCATAACCGTAGCGCGCAAAAAGCTTTTCCGCACTATCGAGAATCTCCAGATCCGTAGTTACCCCCCGGCGTTTTTTACGAGGGAGAGCTTTGGTTGTTTGCTGTTTGCGAGCTGTGGTCATGACACGTCTGAACTTTAAGTGTAGTTGGCGTTTCCAGTGGGCTTGGGAGTGATGCGATTTGTGCAGGCGTGCCAGCGGCGCAATACCATGATGGCTGCGCCGCTAGCTCTTGGTAGCCGTATCCCTTCAGGTTATTAAATCTCATCCATGACAAAAGCAGATTTAGGGTTTCCGCAATCTGGACACTCCCAATCTTCAGGGACATCCTCCCAGCGAGTGCCTGGCGGGATACCACCTTCAGGGTAGCCGCTGGCTTCATCATAGATGAAGCCGCAGTAAAGGCAAATATAGGTTTTCACGGTTTTTCCTCAGCTCTTGCTGGGCGCAGGCCAGACTAATGGCAAATAGCGCACGCTGTTGGCTTTGCCAGCTACGATTACCGGCGTTTCGCCAGGCTTAATGCTGAAGTCAGGAATGCGCTTGAGCCACTCCTGAAGGAAAACCCGTAGCTCAGTGCGTGCTAGAAAGGACCCGATACACTGGTGTGGCCCTCTGCCAAAGACAATTTTTTGGTTGTCGACTCGATCAAAATCGACTTCCATGGGGTTCTCGTAACGCTGATCATCAATGCCCGCGAGTGATGTGGCGAGCAGCACGCAGTCACCCGCTTTCATTTGTACGCCGTGAAAGTCGAGATCACGGGTGACCATGCGAGCCACGTTGGCGAGGTGGTGACGCCGCAACATTTCTTCAAGGGCTTTGTTGATAAGGCTGGGGTCGTCTACCAATTGCTTGCGATGATCAGGGTTTTCGGCCAGGAAAATCGCGATAAAACCAAGCATACCTGCGACGGTATCAAGCCCTGCTGCAATTAGCACGCCGCCTACACCCATGATCTCTTCATCGGTGAGAGGGCGACCGTCTTCCACTGTACCAGCTATAAGTGCGCTGAAAATATCATCGCCGGGGTTAGCGCGACGCTTGGGGATTACTTGAGTGGCAATGTACTCAAAGACTCGAGCAAAAGCTGCCTCCTGCACTTGAGGGTCACCTGAGCGAACAATATCTTCTGATATTGGAAGCAGGTAAGGTGTGTCCTCGGGGGGTAAGCCAAGCAAGCTCATCAAGATCATAATAGGCATCTTGAGAGTGAACTCGGCTACAAAATCACATTCGCCCTTGTCGTAGAAGTTATCTATCAAAGAGATTGTGAGATCACGAGAGACCGTTTCAAGGTGGCGAATACTCTTGGGGGTGAAAAAGGGGAGCAATAAACGCCGGAAGTCGCGGTGGATATCGCCATCATACTCTAACAAAGGGAGGACGAGTGGGTTTTTGGGTACTGTCTGGTGACGGTTCGAAAAGTCGGCAGCGTTTTCAAATATTTCAGACATTTCGTTGTAGCGAGTGACCACCCAGTGGCCGCCGTGCAGAGGTGAGTAGAATATTGAGGGTTCTGCATCCTGGACTTCTTTGAACCCCTGATAAATGTCGATACCTTCACCAGGGTGAAAGTAGTCAAAATTTCTGACTAGGTGGGGGGGGACATGAGGAGGAACAGTTTGGGCATTCATGTGGGTACCTTCGGAAATATCAATGTGGTTGTGAACTGTATTGGCTGTGGAGCAAAGGGCTTAAAGGCTACATATCGATCGATATGTAAACATATCGGATGATATGTTTCGTGTCAATGCCCTTGATAAGAAAGTTTGTATAAAATATGTATGCATACTAATATTTGACGGCACCTATTTTGCAGGGCGTGCTCACTGTGGGGGCTACCTAGTTACTTATTTGGGGTTCCGAGGTGGTCTAAGCTGTATTGAGCGTCAGGGCAATCGAGTAGCGGCATGGATCTGAGTTCTCACAGCTTGCGCCTGCTCTATAAGTGGCCCAGGCGGTTCTTTTTGATGCTCTTGCCTTAGGCCTTTTGCTTTTACTGCATTGGGAGTCTACTCGGCTCAAGGTGCGTTTTTTCCGACTATCGGCTATCTGGGTGGTTTTGTGCCCCTCACTCTCTTCGCGCTTACTGCGCTTTCAGCAATCGTTGAGGCTGGCCGTCCCCAATACTGGCAAGGATTAATATGACAAACACTGATACACAGCCTAAGGACAGCAAGGCTATTGACTCCCAGGATATCCCTTCTTTACTGCTTATGGATGGCATAGGAGAGGACTGTTACCGAAATAGATATAACAAAGCCAATACACACAAGAACTTGTTCGGTGGACAGTTAGTTGCTCAAGCGTTGGCTGCTGCAGATGCGACGGTCGAAGGACAAGCCGTACACTCGCTACACGGTTATTTTTATCGCTCAGGTTCTGTAGAGGAGCTTGTTGAATACCAGGTGGAAAGGGTCCGCGATGGTAAACGTATCTCGAATCGACGAGTAACCGCCAGGCAGAGAGATCGATTGCTATTTGCGATGAGCTGTTCCTACCGATCCTCGCTGGACGGGTTTGAGCATCAGCGACCCCTTACTATTGCCTTTGAGCCAGAAACTGCTATTGACTTGGGTGATATCGCTCGCTCTGAGCGTGAAGATGTACTGCCTTTTATCCGTCAGTTTGCACTGCACAACCGGATTGATGTTCGCATTGCAGATGAAGTAGGGTTCTTGACTAGAGGTGAGTTGCCTCGTAGACACTATTGGGTGAGAGTTCCCAGTAGTAAAGCCATCAAGGATGAAAGTATACATCGACAAATCTTTGCTTATTTATCAGACTTGTTCTTGCCTGGTGTACCTCTAGTACCCCATACAACCCCATTGCCGGGGCCACACCTGACAGTGGCTAGTCTTGACCATGCCATTTGGTTTCACCGTCCAATACGGTGCGATGACTGGTTGCTCTTTGATACGCACAGCCCCAATGCCCGTGGCTCTGTGAATCTTACACAGGGATATGCTTACGACCGCAGCGGCCAACTAGTAGCATCTGTCGCACAAGAAGCGTTGCAAGTATTGGCTTAGTACAGAAGGTACTGATTGTTGTGCATTATTAACAGGTGCTGTTATGTAGCCCAATAAGGGGGCTACATAACAGGGTTTTTGTACCGAGAGGGTTATTCGAAGCCGTAAGGCTTGTAGGGTCCTGCTATAAATAACTCAATCTGAGAGGCGCCGACAGTAACAGAGCCATCAGGGGCGTAGGTGGTTACCTTGGCGAGATATTCGGGACCATGGATCTTGTTGCCCTCATTTAGCCCAAGGTTGAATGTATCTGCGGCATGTTCGCCGGATACTTGGTAGGGAGTGTATTCAAAAGGCTGTACAGAGAAGTCAAACTCGTCCCATTCCAGTGCCAGCTCTTCGGAACCATGGTAAGTATGGAAGGTGCCGCCATCTTTCCAGCTCCCGGGGTGGGCTCCCATGGTTTGTACTACCCATGGGGGGGAGGCGACATCAAACTCTTGCCGCCAGATCCGGCCCTGTTTATCTGTCAGAGTAAATACGGCCTTCTTCAAGATACGGGTTCCAGGTTGAAACTCCATCTCATGCTCACCAGCAACTAGCTCGATGCTTTCTTCATCCCACCCTTTGAAGATCATGCCGCCAAAAGGAGTGCCAAAAACATCATTCATTTTGCATTGAACACCCTCGGCAGTTTCGTGCACATGGAAAAAGCCACTGTAATGCTCAGTCCGGAAGCAGGTCCAGAAACGAAGTGCGCGCTTGGGGCCTTCGCCTTCATCACGGGGTGGCAGCCAAGAAGCAACCGGGGAGAGGGGGGGACGCTCTGAATACAGACCCCAGCTCCGGTCTCTTGAGCCAGACCAGCCCTCTGGTTCAACTTCCCAGCGCTTGTCCCTCAGTTGTATGAAACCTGTAGCTTTGCCCGGCTGAGAGTAGCGAGTTTGATCAGTAGTGCGACGACCGCGATTGGTAGCGATGTGGTGCTCTTCCAGAAAGGCGGGTGAAGTGCCCTCCCACAACAGGTTGAAACTCAGTCCGCTGTCGTTCTCATCAAGGATCAGGCGAAGCTTGCGGAGAGGTTCTTCAATGAGGATGCGAATAGGTCCTACCTCCAGTTCAAACTGACGGCGCCAGCAACGGCTGAAGCGCAGAGTAAACTGTTGCCCAGCGACATTGAGGAGGGCGCAGCCGCCGATCATGTCGCTATTGGGGTTAACCCGCATATATACGCCTAAAAAGACTTGTTGATCAGGATTGAAAACACCGAACCAATAGCCTTCGTCCCAGTTGTAATCGGTGGAAGGAATATAGCTGAAAGGGTACGGTGACTGATGGACTGGAAATTCATCATACGGTGTGAGTTTCATGGGGTTCACTCCTTATTGGTTAAGTTAAATAAATATAATGACCGGAGGGTTTGCGCAGACGCTGCCCAAGGCAACACAGAGTGCACTGTGCTGCCTTGGGTCCACAAAGCTCTTGAGTCGGAGCAGGGTAGTACTGATGATACTGTGCTCCGAGTTGTTGATTTTATAGAAGACCTGTTGCCAGAATATGGCAGGCTCAATATTTGAGTCAGATGCTGGTAGAGTCCTCGTTGCGCAGGCGTACTAGTTTTTTGCCGCGATTGCGGCCAGCATAAACTTCCACGAGGGCCTGAGGCGCACTTTCAATGCCATCAACAATATCTTCATGGTAAAGCAAACTGCCCGCTGTCCATAAATTTGCTAGCTGTTGAGCAGCATGATCGTAGCGTGCAAGGTGGTCAAAGATAACAAACCCTTCAACCCGCAGTCGGCGTGTCAAGATATCGCGCTCTTTGCGTGGCCCTTGAGGGACGGGTTTCCACGAGGCGATAGAGACTGTGCCGCACTGAATTACACGTCCAAAGAAGTTCATATGGCCGTAAATGGCATCACCGATAGAGCCGGCCACATTGTCAAAGAACACATCGATACCGTCAGGGCAGGCGCGTTGAAGCTCTGTTTCCAAGGGATTTTGGTAATTAATCCAGGTATCAAAGCCAAACTCTTCAACACACTGTTTGCCCTTGTCGTCCGAGCTGGTGACTGCTACCGTGCGACAACCCGCCTGCTTGGCGAGTTGTCCTGCAATGCTGCCTACAGCACCGGCGGCAGCGGTGATAAGTACGGTTTCACCTGATTTAAGCTTGCCGATATCTTCCAATGCAAGCCACGCGGTGAGACCGTTGATGCCCAGCAGGCCAGCGCCGAATGATAACGGCGCTTGTGCTGGATCAACTTTGCGCAATACGGCTGTTGGCTGACAGATGCAGTACTCTTGCCAACCAAACCAGCCGTACAGGTAATCGCCTACGGCATAGTCGTTGTGACGAGAATCAATTATCCGGCCTACAGCCATGGCGCGCATTACTTCGCCAATAGCGACCGGTGGCGCATAATTGTCCTCGTCATTTACATAGCCTCTCTGGGCAGGGTCTACCGAAAGATAGATATTTTCAACCAGGAACTCGCCTTCCCCCAGGGAGGGCAACGTGGTCTCGACCAATTCGAAGTGCTCCGGTTGAGGGACGCCCACAGGGCGGCTGGCGAGAACTAGCTGACGGTTTTGCATGTTTAGAGATCCCAGAATTGATCGCGATTAAAGTGAGGCGGTGTTTGTGAGTTGCGAACGATCCGGTGAATGGCATCGTTCAGGCCGGGTACATCGTCTTTGTCGGCTTCAGTGATGGCACCATGACGAGCGCCTTCCAGTACAGCAAAGCCAAAGCCGGAAGCCTCAAAGTAACGACCAGTAATATCAGCGGCCTCGGGGCTGGCCAGGTAGGCTACCAGGGCTGCAGTGTAATCGGGGTTGCGACGAGAGATTTCTTCCTCACTGCGCTGAATAAGACCTTCAGTCATGCGAGATTCGGCACGAGGACAGATGGCATTAACAGTAACACCCATTTTCTTCATTTCCAGGGCAGCCATGATGGTCATGGTGATGACACCACCCTTGCTAGCGCCGTAGTTTACCTGGCCGATGTTGCCGAAGAGTCCGACAGATGAAGCAGTATTGATGATGCGACCATCTACTGGCTTGCCGGCTTTGGACTGTGTACGCCAGTAGACGGCAGCATGGCGCATCAAGTTAAAGGTGCCTTTGAGGTTGACCTTAACGACCAGGTCGAAGTCTAACTCGGACATGTTCCAGATCATGCGGTCACGGAGGATGCCCGCATTGTTGACCAGAATGTCAAAGCCGCCAAACTGGTCAACGGCCTGTTGAATCATGGCCTCTGATTGCTCCCAATCAGATACGTCTGAGTGGTTAGCGATAGCTTCACCACCGGCTGCACGGATTTCTTCTACCACCTGCTCGGCCGGTGATGTTTCTTCCTTGGCGCCGTCCTTGCCGACCCCCAGATCATTGACTACTACCTTGGCGCCGTAGCGAGCCAGCATCAAGGCTTCGGCTCGACCGACACCGCGACCTGCACCGGTGACAATGGCAACACGATTTTCAAGCATTTTCATCTGAATACTCCTAAATAGTTTGGTCTATAGTGCAATGGCAGTTTTAGTCGCCATTAATTTGGCTGATTGTCGCCCAGCAGGCGCCGGGCTGCATTCAAGTGGGGGATATCAAACATTTTTCCGTCGATGGACACCGCTCCCTGACCGTCTTTGAAAGCCTCGACGATTCTACGGGCCATGTCCAATTCCTCTGCACTGGGCGTGAAAGCATCGTTAATAATAGCAACTTGATCAGGGTGAATGGCCACCCGGCCAGTGAAGCCATCATAGCGGGAAGCCTGACAAGATGCGCGCAACCCCTCAGGGTTTCTAAAGTCCACGTAAACAGTATCAATGGCCTCGACTCCCAGTGCATGGGAGGCGAGGATTGCCTGGGTGCGGGCATATTCGTAGGTTGGGCGCCAGGAGCCATCGGGGGCGCGGGGATCCCCGGCGCCGAGGGCGGAGCTAAGATCTTCTCCTCCCCACATCAGAGCAGTAACGCGGGGTTGCGGCTGGCGAATGATTTCACCCAGGCGGAGCAGAGCGTTGGGGGTTTCAGTGACTAGAGCAGCGATAGCCAGTTGCTCATCTTCCTCATAGTCGTTAGCGGCTTCCAGAGCATCAAGATAGTTGCGCATCAAGTCGAGATCTTCCGGACCGCGGAGCTTAGGGAAGATTATGCCCCTGGGTTTGGCGGCGACTACAGCGGGTAGATCTTTTAGCAATTCGCCAGAAGTCAGGTCATTAATGCGCACCCAGTATTGCTCACGGGTTCCCG
The DNA here is from genome assembly GCA_041655135.1 of Tissierellales bacterium. GTDB lineage: Bacteria > Bacillota > Clostridia > Tissierellales > Proteiniboraceae > Proteiniborus. Next base: position 1,258 of record JBBAFY010000090.1, on the reverse strand, counting down.
CCTGGGCCAGAAACTCCTTCATCATTTCCCGAGCCAGAGGCTTGCGGTCTGGCAGCACCGAGTCCTCAAGGTCGAGAACGATAGCGTCTGCACCAACCGAGGGGCACTTGGCTAGCTTTCTCTCACTATCACAGGGAACAAAAAGCAGGGAGCGAATCATGATTCTTTTTCCTTTCTGGCAGCCATCAAGCAGGATCTATAGCTGGACGCTTGAGCTGAAGGCCCGAGCGCTTGCAATGGGCTACCAGTTCGTTGCGCTGATTGTAGGCGCGGTGCATGAAGACTACGATGCCTGCATTGGGGCGTGATTTGCTCTCGCGTAGTTCAAGTACTTCAGTTTGCACCCGCAAGGTATCACCGTGGAAGACCGGGGCAGGGAAGCGCACTTCGTCCCAGCCGAGATTGGCAACAGCGGTGCCGAGTGTTGTGTCGCCAACAGAAATTCCTACCATTAGGCCTAAAGTGAAGGCGCTGTTGACCAAGCGTTGGCCAAACTCAGTGTGGTTTTTACAATAGTCTTCGTCAAGGTGAAGGTAAGCGGGGTTGTGGGTAACCGCGCTGAACCACACATTGTCTGCCTCTGTTACGGTACGACGAATGGGGTGCTCAAAAATTTGCCCCACTTCCAGTTCGTCAAAATACAGTCCAGTCATGGCTGCTCCTGTATGCAGTTGATCAATAAGATTTGGGCAGGTCCAATACCCGCTCGGCAATAAACGAGAGGATCATCTGTTCCGTGACCGGTGCAATGCGCGGCAAAATGGATTCTCGGAACAAGCGTTCTACCTGGTATTCACGGGCATATCCCATGCCGCCATGAGTGAGTACGGCACGAGTAGCGGTATCAAAGGCAGCGCGTGCAGAAAGGAATTTGGCGGCATTTGCCTCGGCGCCACAGGGCAGGCCTTGGTCGTAGAGCCAGGCGGCACGCAAACACATCCAGTAGGCTGCTTCAATCTGGGTCCAGCACTCAGCAAGGGGGTGCTGGATGCCCTGGTTCTTGCCTATTTGACGACCGAATACTACCCGGTCGCGAGCATAGTTGGCGGCGCGACGCAGAGCATCACGAGCCAGGCCAATAGACTCAATGCCGACCAGGATACGCTCCGGGTTGAGACTGTCCAGCAAGTAGTAAAAACCTTTGCCTTCCTCGCCGACCATATCCTCGTCGGGGATAAAATAGTCGTCGATAAACACAGCGTTGGAGTCAACAGCATTGCGTCCCAGCTTTTTGATACGCTGTACTTCGATCTTGCTG
>JBBAFY010000089.1:0-9339 GCA_041655135.1 Tissierellales bacterium | reverse complement strand
AGCCTTCGGATGTAATGTATTAGCTTATAATAGAACTGAAAACGAAGACCTCAAAAATAAAGGGGTAACATATCTATCTTTAGAGGAACTATTAAAGGAAAGTGATATAGTATCTATCCACCTGCCATTGACTAAAGAGACAAAAGGCTTAATAGATGCAGAAAAGTTAAAATTAATGAAGAAAGATGCTTTACTTATTAATACAGCTAGAGGTCCTATTGTAGATAATGCTGCCTTGGCAGATGCATTAAATAATGGACAAATAGGAGGAGCGGGAATAGATGTATTCGATATGGAACCTCCATTACCATCAGATTATCCATTACTTAATGCTCCAAATACAGTACTAACTCCACACATAGGCTTTGCAACAAAAGAAGCTATGAAAAGAAGAGCAGAAATAACATTTGAAAATATAAATAAATGGTTGGAAGGGAATCCACAAAATAGAGTAATATAGTGGAGAACCCATAATTTTATATACAAAACATTTGCTAGGGCTTAGGCTCTAGCTTTTTTGCTTGAATTTTTCTAATTTTCTAACAATTTATTAACATATCATATATTATATTTGAATACATGAATATATTGGTATAAAATGCAGGTAAAGGAACTTTGACATCTAGAATTTTGACACAACAATGAAATTATAGGGAAGGGGAGATTCACTTTGAGAAAAAAGAAAGTTAGAAAAACTGTTATTATAGTTTTATCTCTATTTCTGGCTTTGATTGCACTAGAAAGACTTTATAACAGCAGCGCTGTATTCCAGACAACTGCAGAGGATGCATCTTATTATGGAATAATAGATGCTAAATTAACTACTAAAGAAAAACTAAAAGATTTTGATTATATGTACAATCTCTTAAAAGATAATTTTCCCTTTTTTGAAACAAACAAGAAGCTACATGGTATAGATTGGCTAGCAAATAAAAACAAGTATAAAAGAATTATTAAAAATACAAAAAATGATGCAGAGTATTTTGTAGCCTTAAGCAATATTGTTAAGGACCTAAACGACGGTCATACATATGTTATGACAGGTGAAAGATACAAGCACTTTTATAAACACTATTATTATTATTGGCATGAGGTTCTTAAAAATGAAAGATCAATGGCAAGATATGATTTTGAGTGGTTTGATGGTGATATAGAGGATATAGAACTAGAGAGTAACTTTTTATTCAATGATGGACCTGTTTTAGAGACTAAAACGTTAATAGATAATGAGCTTGCCTATATGAAAGTTAAGGCGATGTCCATTTATCATGTTGCAGAGGATTATCCTATGATAAAGGATTTTTTAATAGGAATAGAAGATTATGATAAGCTTATTATAGATGTAAGAGGTAATGGTGGAGGACAGAATATATATTGGAAAAACATTGTGGGACTGCTTACAGATCGTGGCTATACTTATATGTATTATTCATTATATAAGCAAAACGCTAAAACTAACCGCGATTTTTATAAGATACCTGGTCTTAAAACTATAAATAATATAGACGAGAAAGTTTTAGAAAAGCTGTCGCCAGACATAAAAGAAGAATTTAGTTTCTTTAGGCCTCATGTTATTCGAGTAAATGCAGGAAATATTTGGGGAGAAATAAAATTTAAAGGTAAAGTATATCTGTTGGTAGATAGAAATGTTGGTTCAGCTGCTGATAATTTTGCAGCTTTTGCTAGAGACACAGGATTTGCCACATTGGTAGGAGAAGCTACTAGGGGAACTAGAGCTAATGCACACATTCCAATGGTCAGTTTGCCAATAAGCGGCTTCATAGTTAATTATAGCAGGGAATTAGTGTTAAATGCTGATGGTACTATAAATATGGAGATGAAGACTACTCCTCATATCATTGTAGATGATTCTACGTATAATGAGGACTTTAGGAAAGACAAATGTATTCAGGCTGTTATAGAAGATAAGATTTAATAGGGAACTGGAAAGTAGCAAAAGAAAAGCAGATGTCCACCTGCTTTTCTTATTGTCTACTGCATAAGTGACTAGCACAGAATCAAAGATTCTGGATATCTACTTAAGTCCAATTGTCTCGCCTTAGATATACAACTCAACAATCTTCAAAATAACCTCCACAGCCTTTTCCATAGACTCTGTAGGTATAAACTCATATCTTCCGTGGGAATTGTGTCCGCCAGTAAACAGATTTGGACAAGGTAGCCCCATAAAGGATAATCTTGCACCGTCAGTACCACCGCGTATAGGTTTTATAAGTGGAGTGATACCCAACTCCTCCATTGCCTTTTTAGCAGTATTAACTATATGCATTACTGGTTCGATTTTTTCTTTCATGTTGTAGTATTGATTCTTAATTTCCACATGAACAGTATCTTCACCGTATTTAGCATTTAAAAAATCTACTATCTTTTGCATAAGGATTTTTTTCTCTTCGAATTTATCCTTAAAATGATCTCTTATAATATAGCTAGCTTTTGTTTCTTCAACATCTCCATTTATAGATGAAAGAAGGAAAAAGCCTTCGTAGCCTTCTGTATATTCAGGCTTTTGATTTTTAGGAAGCATAGAATTTAATTCCATAGCTATTTCCATTGAGTTTATCATCTTATTTTTAGAAGAGCCAGGATGTACATTTCTACCCCTAATAATTAGCTTAACTCCAGCAGCATTGAAATTTTCATATTCAAGCTCACCCAATCCTCCACCATCTACTGTATATGCAAAGTCTGCATTGAACTTATCTACATTAAAATAATCTGCGCCCTTGCCCACTTCTTCGTCTGGTGTAAAGGCAAATTTTATTTCTCCATGCTTTAATTGTGGGTTATTTACGAGATGGTCTATAGCAGTCATTATTTCTGCTACACCTGCCTTATCATCAGCTCCTAGCAGAGTATTGCCATCTGTAGTGATTAGAGTTTGACCTATGTAATTTTTTAGCTCAGGAAAATCCTTTGGAGATAAAACCATATTATTTTCTTTATTTAGAATAATATCTCCACCATCATAATTATCAACTATTTTCGGCTTAACATTTTCTCCTGACATGTCGGGACTAGTATCCATATGTGCAATAAATCCAATAGTAGGTACTTCACATTCTATATTAGAAGGAAGAGTAGCCATTACATAGCAATTTTCATCTACTGTAACATCCTTAAGACCTAGCTCATTTAATTCCTTAACCAAGAGGTTTGCTAACCCAAATTGCTTTTTTGTACTAGGAAAGCAGGGAGAATCATATTCTGATTTCGTATCTATGGCTACATAATTTAAAAATCTATCAACAACCTTTTTCATTGTGCACTTCACCTCGTCTAGAGTATTTATATATAATATTTCACTTAATATCTATTATAATGTATTTGCAAGTGAAATAGAAGAACTTGGAGCAAAAAATACAATATAAGAATATATAGCAATCTTTAGTTGGTCTAGAAAAAGCTATAATGGATTAATACAAAGGATTAATACAAAAACATTTAATAATTAAAAAAGTTACAATAAAATGTTTATTATTGTTAACCTCGGGTAATATAATAATAGATAGTTGATAAGGATTATCAGCTAGAAAATTACCCCCAAAAAATAATTCCCCCCCTTGACTACAGGCCCCCCCTGTAGTCTTTTTTTTATGACCTAACCTAATTTCTAAATATTTTTATTTTTCACTTCTAAAATTGAATGAATAGTGATATACTAAAAATACGAACATACGTTCGATAAAAATAATTGGCGGGGATATTATGATAGGCAAGACTATAATGCACATAGACGTAAATTCGGCATTTTTGTCATGGCAGGCGTCCTTTGAAAAGCAAATAGGTGTAGATAGAGACCTAAGAGAACTTCCTTCTATAATAGGAGGTAATCAGGAATCTAGACACGGTATAGTTTTGGCAAAGTCCACTATTGCAAAGAAGGCAGGGATTAAAACAGGTGAGAGTATTATGGAGGCTAGGACTAAATGTAAAGATTTAGTTATAGTTCCTCCAAACTATGGCCTATATGTAAGATGTAGCAAAGCTTTCATATCTATTTTAGGAGAATATTCTCCTAACATATCTATTTTTAGCATAGACGAATGCTTTCTTGACTATACCAGAATGGAAGAGCATTTTGGTAGCCCTGTAGAAGCAGCATATAAGATAAAAGACAGAATACATAAGGAATTAGGATTTACAGTAAACATAGGAATATCTACAAACAAGCTTCTTGCAAAGCAGGCAGGAGAGCTTTCTAAGCCCAATAAGGTTCATACGCTTTACCCAGATGAAATAGAGAAAAAGCTTTGGCCTCTTCCCGTTGAGGAGCTTTTTATGGTAGGATCAAAAACTAAAATTAAGCTAAACGAAATAGGAATATATACAATAGGAGACTTGGCCAATAGTGACTATAAGCTAATATCGACCAAGCTTAAATCTCATGGGAGGCTTATCTATCAATATTCAAGGGGGATAGATGATTCTAGTATTAACTGGGAAGAGAAGTTACCATTTAAGAGTGTGGGAAATGGTACTACAGTTTCATTTGATGTGGAAGATAGGGAAACAGCATATACAATATTATTAAGTCTTGTGGAAACAGTATCTAGAAGGCTTAGACAGGGAGAAGTTAAATGTAAAGTAATAGCCGTCTCTTTGACTAATTCTAATTTTAAATATTGGACTCATCAAAGAAAATTCTTATCCCCCACTGATAATACATATGAGATATACCATATAACAAAGCTACTTTTCAATGAAATGTGGGATGATTCACCTATTAGAAAGCTTAATGTTAGAGCATCTGATCTTGTAAATAATTTTATGACACAGCTAACTTTATTCGACCAAAAAAACAAGTTTAAAATGGAGAAGATAGATAAAACAATAGATTCAATAAGAGAAAAGTACGGCGACTACTCCATAATGAGAGGAGTTTTTGTGCATAGTGGACTGAATCCCATGTTAGGAGGTTTCGGAGCAGAAGAATATCCTGTTATGTCTAGCATCTTATAAGCAAACAAGAAAATGTTAAGAATTTGTAAATAATTTACTAATAAAGACAATTAATGACTACAATCCTTATAATTATTTATTATGTATTTGGTGACTAAATTAATATATTGGGAGGGTTAATAAATGAAAATTTTAAATGAACCTATAGACATGGTAGCCATATTTGAATCGGCTACAGGAAAAATAAGACCATTCAAGTTTAAATATAACGATATGGGTATAAAAATACAAAAAATAACTAAAGTATATGAAGAGAAATTTGCCGGAAATAGGCGAATAGTTTTTGTTTGTATACATAATAATAAGGATATATATGAAATAAAGTATGAAATAGAAAGACTTAAGTGGTATTTATTTAAAAAATAACATAACAAATGTAATTTTAGGGAAAATTTAGGTATACACATGAAAGAGTATAATGATACATTTGCTAGAAAGTTTGTTTATATAACACAAATGATTTATGGAATTACACATATAATTTAGCGACTCTAAATAATTTACAAATGATATAATATGAAATGATCAAAACGGTTACCATGGCATGTAGTCTAAGATAAATGCCACAATATGTCGTATAATGTAATACGGAAAATACGACATTTTTTACCAAAAACCTTGTATATTTTGCTAAAAAATGCTAGAATTTATACTATATATAGAGTGTATTGAAAAAAATAGTACTTAGCCGAATTGTAAAGTTTAATGTCTATTTTTTATAAGGGAGTGAAATTATATGTGTAAATGTTCATGTGAAGATATTAAAAGAGCAATAAAGCATAAACAAGAAGAGCTGAACAAATTTTTAGAAAACGAAAAAATAGATAAGGAAAAGGCTCTTGAGCTTAGTGTAGAACTGGACAAGCTAATATATAGGTTTTATTCCTGTACCATGTAAGGATTAAGAAATCTATTCTTAATTGCTTGTTCATAACTGCCAAAAAACCCATGAATCTGACACTAATTCATTGGGTATTATACTTGTCACTCTTTTTTTAGAGGTCACACAGATCTAAGAGGCATTAACCATATAATTCTACATAAATAAAGCGGCGAATATTCGCCGCTTTATTTATGTAGAATTATTATTTATCCTAAAGTAACATCTAAAAGCATCATTACAGCAAAACCAATAAGTACCCCATATGTAGCTTGCCTCTCGTAACCATTTTTATGAGTTTCAGGGATTATCTCATCACTGATAACAAATAGCATTGCTCCAGCTGCGAAGGCTAGTATTAAAGGTAGTAAAGGTGCAGCTATATGAACAAGAGCCAGACCTATGAAAGCACCTATAGGCTCTACTAATCCTGTTAATAAAGCAATGAAGAAGGCCTTTTTTATAGAATATTTTTCTCTAACTAAAGCTAAAGCAACTGCCATACCTTCAGGTAGGTTTTGAAGGCTTATACCTATAGCTAAAGTAATACCGTTAGACACATTACCATCACCAAATCCAACACCTACTGCAAGACCCTCAGGAAAGTTGTGTATAGCTATAGCAATTATAAATAACCACATCTTAGCTAAAGATGACTTATTTCCTTCCTCACGCTTATCGAGTAAATGGACATGAGGAGAGTGCTTATCAGTAAAATCTAAAAATATACCTCCCAACACAATCCCTATAAAAACAATACCAGCTCCCTTAAGTCCACCACCACCAGCATCTATAGCTGGAAGCACTAAAGAAAATGATGTAGCAGCTAGCATTACACCTGCAGCAAAGCCTAGCATGGTATCAAGTGTTTTATTAGAAACATTTTTTGCAAAAAAAATAGGCAAAGCACCTACTCCAGTAGAGAGGCCGGCCAAAATACTTGTTATAATTCCAATTAAAACAAGATTGTCTGAATTAATTATATCTGTCATGACTTTCTCCTTTCATATGAAAATTTATTACCTAAAAAAAGCTAGAATAAATAGCATTAAAAACTATTAGTATAATATCATAATTAACAATTACCCCATATTAAAATATTATATCAAAAAGTTCACAATAAATGCTAAGTTTGATAATATTTAATTAGAGAATAAAGTGAGGTGATATTATGGCAGCTGATTTCGATAAGGTTCTAGTAGTTGACGATGATATAGAAATATGCAACATGATAGAAATGTTTTTAGAGAAAGAAAGATTCCAGGTGGTAAAGGCTTTTGATGGGGAAGATGCAGTGAAAAAATTTATTAGTGAAATGCCAAATATAGTTATTTTGGATATTATGCTTCCTAAAATGGATGGCTATGATGTCTGCAGAGAGATAAAGAAGATTAGTCAGGTCCCCATAATAATGCTAACAGCCAAGGGAGAAACCTTTGACAAGGTATTAGGACTTAGACTGGGAGCAGATGATTATATGGTAAAGCCCTTTGATCCAGAAGAGCTTATAGCAAGGATAAGAGCAGTCCTTAGAAGATATAATCCTAGGGAGTACAACAGTGGAGAGAAAATAATTTTTCCTTCATTAATGATAGACATGGATGAATTTAGTGTGAGGATAAATGAGGAGACTATGACTTTACCTAAAAAAGAAATGGAGCTTCTATATTTTTTAGCCTCAAATCCTAATAGATTATTTACAAGAGACCAGCTAATAGAGCAGATATGGGGTTATGATTTCTTAGGTGAAACAAGAACTGTTGATGTTCACATTAAAAGGCTTCGAGAAAAGCTCACAAATATTGAAGATAAGTATGAAATAAAAACAGTGTGGGGAGTGGGCTACAAATTTGAGGTGAAAAAAAGTGTTTAATACAGTATTTAAAAAGCTAGTATCAGTATATCTCATTGTAATTTTGATTATTTTTGCTGTGTTAGGAGCATCATTGATAAAAATGTTTGAGAACTACTACTTTGAAAAGAGAAGTGAAGCTTTAATTGCCGAAGGCCAGAAGCTTAATTCAACAGTAATAAAATACCTAAACCATCAGGTTACTTACGAAAGACTTGGACTGGAAATGGAATACATAGAAAGATTCTTAAATACTAAAGTATGGGTTGTAGACAAGGCTGGATATGTCTATGGAGTGTCCAATAGATCTGAAACAAAATTAATTGGAAGGCAACTTACAGAAGAAGACATCGTAAATGTTTTAAAGGGAAATACCATTGCTAAAAGAGGAAGCTATGACGAATATTTTGATAGTCCAGTTATGACTGTAGGAATACCTATAGTTATAAATGGGAAAGTAGAGAATGGAATTTTTATGCATTCCCCAATATATGAGATCAGAGAAACAATGAAAGGAACCTATAGAATAGTCATATATTCAATGCTTATATCCATGGCTGCAGCAGTGGTCTTACTGTATTTTATCTCTCAAAAGATTTCAAGGCCTATAAAAGAAATAAATGAAATTACTAAGGTAATAGCTTCAGGTGAATTTGACAAAAGAGTCTCAATAATGTCAAAGGATGAAATAGGCCAACTAGCTATTTCATTTAATCATATGGCAGAAGAACTAGATAAGCTAGAAGAGATGAGAAAAGGCTTCATAGCAGATGTTTCTCATGAATTAAGAACACCATTAACCCTTATGAAGGGATACATAAAGGGACTTATGGATGAAGAATTGTCTAAAGAAAGTCGAGGTGAATACTTAGACATAATAAACGATGAAACAGCTAGGCTTGCAGACCTAATAAATAATCTTCTTGACCTTTCTAAAATGGAGTCAGGACAAAACATACTAAATATAGAAAACTTTGACATAAACGAACTAATTAGAAGAAATATAATAAATTATAGCAAGAAGCTTGAAGAAAAAAACATTAATGTAGAAGCCAATTTTAAGCAGGACCCTACATTTGTAATGGCGGATAAAGAGAGTATTTCCCAGGTAATATCGAACTTAGTCGATAACGCAATAAAATTTATGAAGGATGGCGACAATCTAATTATAGATACTGTTATAAAAGCAGATAAAGTACTAATATCAATTAAAGATACAGGCATAGGAATATCAGAGTATGACTTGAATAATATTTGGAAAAGATTCTATAAGGGTGACAAATCAAGATCTAGGCAGGTAAAAGGCACAGGTTTAGGACTCTCTATAGTCAAGGAGATTATTAAAAGTCACAAGGAGCAAATATGGGTGGAAAGTAAGGTTGGGAAAGGAACGGTTTTTAATTTTACACTGAAACTTTGCGACAATGATTAAGGTTGCTCATTGGAAGATAGGACTTAGTATCTTTTTAAAGTTTACAATTTGTTCATATTTTATTAAAATATTTTGTCTATAATATAATCAAAGAAGGGTAAGTACTTAGTAGATGTAAAGTTGATTCGTAAGGAGGTTTTTTACATGGATGATTACAAGATGAATAGTAATTATGATAGCTCTAATGGTAACTCA
>JBBAFY010000088.1:0-9625 GCA_041655135.1 Tissierellales bacterium | reverse complement strand
TAAGAGCATAAATATTTGCAGGATTTGAAGTAATGACTTTTAGAGCTTCTTCAATTGGAACCTTTTCAGTTAGTATTGCTTCTCTTACACCAGCATATAGAGAGGTTACCTTTCCAATCCCCAGCTCTACAAATCTATTTTGCTTATCAAATATAGGCAAGCTACCCTGTCCGTCAGATGTAAATGTTATATTTTCAATATTAACTCCTTTTTCTAACATTATTCTAAGACCTTTTCCAGGTGTAAGCTCTTTCTCCTCTGGAGAACTTGTTGTACTTGTGGTGATATCTACAAGTCCTCCGTTTTTTGCATAATCTGTAACTGCTTTAAACAACTCTGAATTTCGTAATACATGTGTTAAAACGAATTGACTGGGCGGGATTTCTGTCTCTTTCGTTATTCTCTCTATAAAACTAAGGTTTCTTTGCCCGTCTCCCATATGTACAGTCACAGTTCCTGCCTTGCCAGATAATATGCCTCCTACCCTAGCTTCAGCGGCAACTTTAGCTATTTCCTCCATTGTAGGCTGTGAGGACCTATGATCAGATAAAGCTATCTCTCCTACACCTATTATCTTATCTATAAGTATAATGTCATCTTGAATACTACCTGTAACAGTTCTAACTGGAACCTGATAGGAGCCTGTTAATGCATAGCAGCTTATGCCTTCTTCTTCTAGAGCATAAGTCTTTGCCAGCAGGTTTGACATAGTTCTAGTAGTTCCATCTGTTCCGAGAACTCCTATGACTGTGGTAACTCCACCTGATGTAATATCAGAAAGCTGTATTTCTGGTGTTCTAGTTTTAAATCCACCTTCTCCTCCACCACCCGTTATATGAACATGACAATCTATAAAGCCAGGAGCTACTATACATCCTGATGCATCTATAACCTCAATATCTACGAAATTATCTGGTATATTGATTCTATCCTCTATATATCCAATTTTATCTCCTGTTAGTAAAATATCTTTTTTACCTAAGTATTTTGGAGAGTATACTTCTCCGTTTTTTATTAGTTTGAGCATTTAAATTCCCTCCAATTCAGTCTGCAGTTCCCTAGTTTTCTTGCTTCTAAAGTTTTATTATAACCGATACTAAAATCGGTACTGAAGTAGATACTATTACTCCACTTATAAATGCTATTATTGCAGTATGTGGATTAGTAGATTTTGCTATTAGTGGTAGGGATGTATCCATTGAGGTAGCTGCTGCTGGAGCTATGCTCTCAATGTCTCCTATATACTTTGCTATAATAGGTATTGTAAGCAATGCAATAATCTCTCTAGCTACATTTGATATAAAGGCTAGGGCACTAAGCTTTGATGAATAAGTAGCCAACATCATCGATGACAACGAATACCAACCTAGACCTGCACCCACTGCTCCTGCTTCATTCATCGGAATACCTAATATTAATCCTGCAACTATACTTCCAAATACACTTCCTATTATAATCATAACAGGAACTAAAAGAACTCTAAATCCAATCTTCTTTATTTTATCAAATACATCTTTATTTTTCCCTATATCAATTCCAACAAAAAATAATAGTAAACACAAGCCTATATCTAAAATATAATCCGTATACTGTAGTATTTCGCTTGGTAGTACAAAGTATCCTACTCCAATTCCTGCTACTACTGCTAATATTATCTTAAAGCTCATCGTTCTGTTCTCCTTGCTGTATATTTTTTAGAACAAATCCCTTAACTAGCTTTACTAAAATAACACTAAATGTAATTGTAAAAATAGAAATCACTATAGCTTGGAAGCCCAATTCGAAAAAAGAAGATATTACTTTTTCATCTAGCCCCATTTTTAGTCCCATAATAAAAAGCAAAAGCAAAAGGCATACAGTCTGGATGGTTCCAAGCTTCGATTCAAGTTTTTTTCCACCATATCCCTTATATCCAAAAAAGCCGCCAATAATTAAAATACCTAAATACAATAATAGTCTAATACTCATGAAGCTTCTCCTTTCTTTTTTTGTCCTAGAATTAGATTATCATTACTATATATATGCGGTCAATAAGTTGACTGTCAAAAATAATTTACTTAAAACTCATTGAGGGAAAGTTCTTTAAATAAAAATGCTAAAACTGAACTTTCTTATTCGTTATAAAATATTAGCTCATTCAATGTATCTTTTTTATTAACTAAACCTTTTCAATCTTACACTTTTGGGGTATATTATTCTATGTACGATAAAGTAAACAAAAGGATGGTGGAAAAATGTTATATATAAAAAATGAATCTAATAATCCATACTTTAATCTTGCATTAGAGGAATATGCTCTCAAGAATTTAAAGTTTGAAGACGATGTCATAATATTATGGATAAATGAACCTACTGTTGTTATCGGAAGAAACCAAAACACTATTGAAGAAATCAATAGCAAATTCATTAAGGAACATAATATTAACGTAGTTAGAAGAATGTCCGGTGGTGGAGCTGTTTACCATGACCTTGAAAATGTAAATTATACTTTTATAACTTCTAGCGAAGGTGATAGCGCTAATAACTTTAGAAAATTCACAAAGCCTGTTATTGATCTTTTAGCTGAGCTTGGAGTAAAGGCAGAGTTTTCAGGAAGAAATGACATCACCATAGATGGTAAAAAGGTTTCTGGAACTGCACAATACTACTTTAAAAATAGAATGCTTCACCATGGTGCAATTCTATTTAATACAGATTTAAATGTACTTAAGGATGCTTTAAATGTAAAGCTTGAGAAAATTGAATCAAAGGGAATAAAATCTGTCAGAAGCAGAGTTGCAAATGTCTATGAATACTTACCAAATAAGATGGATGCTGATGAGTTTAAAGAGACTCTTTCAGAATTTATACTAAATGCTAGTGATGAAAACAAGGAATATGTTCTAACAGATGAAGATATTGCTAATATAAACAAAATGAAGGATGAGAAATACAATACTTGGGATTGGAATTATGGGGAATCTCCTAACTTTGACCTTCAAAAATCTAAAAGATATGCTGGTGGAAGTATAGATATAAGACTTAATATTCAAGGAGGAGCCATTAAAGAATGTAAGGTATTTGGTGATTTCTTTGGCAAAAAGGATGTATCTGAATTGACAAACCGCCTAATTGATACTAACTTCAAAGAGGATTCATTAAGAAAAGTGCTTAATTCTTCAACCTTTGAGGATTATTTCTATGGTATCACTATTGATGATTTTATTGATTGCATGTTCTTTGAATAAAAAATCGAGAAATAATTAAAGCCACTACTTTAAAATAGTGGCTTTTCTATGTTTACCTACTCTTGTATACCGTTTCTATTATGCAAACCTAGAAAATTTTCTATAGGGACTGTAAAAGTAATGCCTGCCCCTGGTTCATTTAGCTTACCTGCATCTACTATTGCATCATATATAGGTCTCATTTTACTTTTTTCGACTAATATAATTATTATTTCCTTGGATGATTCTATGTGAACATTAAATAGTTTATGTGCTTCGTTAATACCTGTCCCTCTTCCATAAAGAATAGTAGCACCTTGTGCTCCTGCTTCCTTTGCCTTTTTAACAATATTTTCTGCTTTTCCTCTCTCGACTATTGTAACAATGCTTATTATATCCAGCATAAAGCTCCTCCTTTATCTAACAGCAATATCTAGATAATCCTTATCTGTTAGTCACCTTTATTTACTTCATTGATATTATTTAATAATTTTTTTGTTACATATTTACCTACTATATATTTTACAGTATATAATTATATTGTCAATTAAAGATAAAAACAATTGTTTTTTGCCATATAATGTATGAAATAGCTTTTAATATATTGAGCATAATAATTAAAAATCCTAGAGAGGAGAATATTATGCCTGTAAAAACATTAGATCTTAGTAATTTTAATCATAATAATAAACATAAAGCTATATTTAGTGCTTTTGACAATTTGGATTTAGGAGAACAAATGCTCTTAATTGATAACAGTGATCCTAGTATGTTATTTAATCATCTTGATGATGAAATTGGAACAAAACTGGATTGGAAGTACCTAGAAGAAGGTCCTGACCAATGGAAAGTAGCCGTTGAAAAGAGATATCTAAGCTTTATATAGTCTATACATAATCACAGAGACATGTGACGGGGTTGGCGCTTCATTCTAAAGCACCAACCCCATCTTCTTGATTTTTACTATAATGCCTTCACTTTAACTAAAACCTTATAGAATATTATTAAAGCAATTAAATAAATCATACCAATAAAACCATATGCTTTAAGACCAATGAATATTGCAGCTAAAGTCATTATTGGATGAATATCTAAGGATGTTGAAACAAGCTTTGGTTCTACTATCTGCCTAACTACTGTAACTACTCCTAATAAAACTATTATTCCTACAGCTACAAATGTCTTGCCAGATATAAAATAGAATATAACTAATGGAATATAAACTATACTAACTCCTACAATTGGCAAAACATCCATGAAAGAAGCTAATAAACTAAGGATAAAAGCATAGTCAATTCCAAGAATTGTAAACCCTATCAATGTTTCTATAAAAGTTATTAAAATAACTGTAGAAAATGCTTTTACATATCCTGTAATCATGCCAACAGCCTGTTTGACTATATCTTCCATTCTTTGCTTCCCATCATCAGAGAATACAGAATAAAAGTTTTTGTTAAAAGATTTCATATCCTTTGAGAATAAAAATGTGGCTAAAAAAGTAATAAATCCAAGCATCAAAATAGACGGTAGCTTAAGTATAAAGGATAGTAGTGAGTTTAGGATTCTAATCAATATATTTAAGCCACTTGTAGCCATAGAGCTTAGATACTGATAAGCCTTCTCTACTATTGATGGATCAAGCTGCCAATAGATTAATTCTGCTTCTCCAATCAACTCTTTAAAGTAGCCCAAAATAACATCTACATTAGGTATTTTTGCAACTAATAAAACTGCTTCATTAGTAATCTTTACAATAAGCGCTGTTACAATTACAATTAATACTGCAAATATGAATATGGTGGTAATAAGAGATGCAATTCCATTAGGAATCTTAAGTTTCTTTTGAATAAACAAATTTGCTGGCCTTATGGACAAGGCTATTATAAAGGCTAAAACGAATGGTAGTGTATAGGGTAATGTGAAGAAAAAGAGTATATATATTACAGTAAATACTGCAAAGAATATCCCTGTTTTTTTAAGCCTATTAATGAACGTCTGATCGAACAATAGTATTTCCCTCCTGTCTATAATCCTTACACAATACTAATTTATTAGTATATGAGATAATTATACTATTAGTTTCATGAAAATACTAGAAATAAACTTAAGCTGGCATATTATATTTTATAAAGTGCCAGCTTACATTTCTAAGCCAAAATAATTTTGGTTTTATTATTGTTTCAATGTGTGAATCGGACTACCTAATGCTAAATGAGCTGCTTCCATAACTGTTTCAGAAAGTGTTGGATGTGGATGGATACCTCTAGCTAGGTCTTCTAGGGTTCCTTCTAGCTCCATAGTCATTACTCCTTCTGCTATCATGTCTGTAGCTGTGGAAGCCATCATATGCATTCCTAGAATTTCTCCATATTGTTTGTTTGCAACTATCTTTACAAATCCATCTCTGTCCCCTTCTGCTAAAGCCTTTCCATTTGCACTTAGTGGGAATGTTCCTACTATAATATCGTAGCCTTTTTCTCTTGCTTCATCCTCTGTTAAGCCTACAGTTGCTATTTCTGGGAAGCTATAGATACATGAAGGTATTTTGTCATAGCTCATTTTACTATCCTTACCCATTATGTTTTCAACTGCTATTATTCCTTCTGCTGAAGCAACATGAGCCAATAGATGCTTACCATTTATGTCTCCTATTGCATATACTCCCTCAATATTAGTACGTAGTCTTTCATCGGTAATGATACCTTTTCTATCTGTCTCAAGATTTAAGTTTTCAAGACCCTTTAGATTGGGAGTTCTACCTAAGCTAACTAGTATCTTATCTCCTTCAAATGTCTTTTCTTCTCCATTTACCTCTACTGTAACCTTGTTGCCTTCAAATTTCTTTTGTTTTACACCGTAAATTATTTTTACACCTTTTTTAGTTAGAACCTTAGCCATAGCTTCGCTTAGGTCTTTGTCTATACCTGACAATATTCTTGGAGAACGTTGAAGTATAGTAACCTTGCTGCCTAGTGCATTATACATTGTTGCGAATTCAATACTGATAGTTCCTGCGCCAACTACTATCAAGTGTTCAGGAAGCTCTTTTGGATCAAGAACCTCTGTACTAGTCACAGCGTAACCTTGCTGGAAGGATTCTTTTACTCCCTCTATATCTGGAATCATAGGAGATGAGCCTGTTGCAATTATTAAATTCTTAGTGCTTAATACTTGGTCATTTACTTTGACAGTATTCTTATCAACTACTTCACCAAAGCCATTATAAATATCTACTCCATTTTTCTCTAGCAGCATTTTGACTCCACCTGTGAGTCTTTTTACTGCCTGATTTTTTCTCTTAACCATTGCATCTAAATTAACTGATACTCCACCTTTGTCTTTAATGTCAATACCATACTTTCCTGCATTCATTACATACTCATATACCTTGGCACTCTTAAGAAGTGTCTTAGTTGGTATACATCCTACATTTAGACAAACTCCTCCTACTTCTCCAGCTTCAATTACTCCTGTCTTTGCTCCCATCTGTGCTGCCTTTATGGCAGCTACATAGCCTCCTGGACCTGCTCCAAGAACTAAAATATCGTACTCTTTCATTCTTTTTCCTCCCTTAGCTTAGTAACAGCAACATTGGATTACTTAATAGCTCCTTAAGTCTTAGTAAAAATCTTCCTGCATCTCCTCCGTCGATAATCCTATGGTCAATGCTTAGTGATATAGGCATCATAGATTTAATGACTATTTCATCATTTAATACTACTGGTTTCTTGTCAATCTTGCCTATACCGAGTATTGCTACCTCTGGATATTTGATTACAGGGACTCCATAGGATGAGCCTAATGCACCGAAGTTAGTTATTGTAAATGTTCCTCCGTATAATTCTTCTAGACTTATTGTTTTATTTCTAGCCCTTTCAACGATACCTTCAAGTTCTCTTGCAATTTCTAGAACTCCCTTATTGTCAACTTCCTTCAAAACAGGAACCACTAACCCATCTGGTGTGTCTGTCGCTATACCTATATTATAGTATCTTTTATAGATAATTTCATCCTTTATATCATCAAAGCTGGAATTAAATACAGGGAATTCCTTTAATACTATAGACAAGGCCCTCATAATAAACGGCATATAAGTTAGACTAATGCCTTTACCTTTAGCCATTTCCTTTTGTTCGGTTCTTAGTTTAACTAACTCAGTTACATCGATATCATCCATAACTGAAGTGTGAGGAATTATGGACTTAGATAGTACCATATTCTCTGATATGGTCTTTCTTATTCTTGAGATTGGTACTCTTTCTACTTCTCCATAAACCTTAATCTCTTCACGTTTAATCTCCGGTCTTAAGAGTGTATTTTCTCCTGATTGAGCAAATATATTAGTTTTTTTGACTTCTTTAGACTTCTCTAATCCCTTATCTTCTTTAAAACCATGAATATCTTCCTTCATCACCCTACCAGCTGCTCCTGTACCCTTAACCAGATTTATATCTATTCCTAAATCCTTAGCCAGTTTTCTAGCTACTGGAGTAGCTAGAGCTTTACTTCTAGCTTCTTTCTCTTCTTCTTTTCCTTCGTCACTGCTTTCAATGACTTCAGAGGATACTTCTATTTCTCCTACTACTCCTGCACCCTTTTCGTCTTCACTTAAAGGTTCCTGTTTTGATTCTACCTTATTATCTCCGCTACCATCATCTATTATTACTACTGTGTTTCCAACATGGATTGTATCTCCTACTTCTGCAAATAGCTTATTTATCTTACCACCAACTGGCGATGGTATCTCTGCATTTACTTTGTCTGTTTCCACAAGGAAGAGTGAATCCCCTTCCTTAATTATATCTCCCTCTTTTACAAACCACTTCAAGAGTACACCCTCGTGTATTCCTTCTCCTATATCTGCAAATTTAAAATCAAACATCATTTCACCTCCATTAAAACTCTACTACTTCTTTTATCTTTTTAGCAATTTGTCTAGGTTCTATCATAAAGTGATGCTCTCCTTTTGGTAAAGGAACAGTTATGTCAAAACCGGTAAGCCTTGTTGGTGGAGCTTCAAGGTGTAGAAACGCCTTCTCATTTACTATTGATATAAGCTCTGCTCCTGTTCCAAATGATTTTACTGCTTCGTGTACTACTAAAAATCTTCCAGTTCTCTTTACAGATTCAATTATTGTTTCTTTATCTATTGGTGATATGGTTCTTAAGTCTATTAGCTCAACGCTTATTCCTTCTTTTTCAACCTCATCTATTGCCTTTTGTGCTTCTCTAACTAATGCTCCCCAGGCTACTACAGTTATGTCTTCTCCCTTTTTAACTATCTTAGCCTTTCCTATTGGCACAGTATAATCTTCTTCTGGAACCTCTTGCTTGAATGCTCTATATATTTTTTTGGGCTCCATGAATATAACCGGGTCTGGATCTCTTATGGCTGATAGTAGTAACCCTTTTGTATCATATGGTGTGGAAGGTATGACTACCTTAAGACCTGGTATATGGGAAAATATAGCTTCAAGACTTTCAGAGTGGTGCTCTAAAGCTCTTATTCCACCACCATATGGCATTCTTATCACCATAGGAAGATTAAATTTACCTCTACTTCTATTCCTCATTCTTGCAGCATGTGCAAGTATTTGATTTAGTGCTGGTAGTACAAAACCTGAAAACTGTATCTCTACAACTGGCTTTAGTCCGTTTATAGCTGCTCCTACAGCTGAACCTACTATAGCAGCCTCTGATAGAGGTGTATCAAAGCATCTGTCCTTACCATACTTCTCTTGTAAACCAACTGTAGCTCTAAAAACTCCACCTTCGTAGCCTACGTCTTCACCATATACTATAACTGAGCTATCTCTAGCCATTTCACTATCTAAAGCATGTCTTAATGCACCTATATTATTTAGTAATGTCATTATATTCCCTCCTCCCCAAGATACTCCTTATATTCTTCGTATTGGTCGATTAAATTTGGAGTCATCTCAGCATAAGTGAAATTGAATACATCTTCTAATGGTACAAAGCCTGAGCCTTCAACCTTTTTGAAGGTTTCACCAACGAAATTTTCGTATCCCTCATATTGTTTTTTGTCTTCTTCTTCACTCCATATGCCTTTATCTATTAAATACTTCTTAAATCTCTCAATTGGATCTTTCTTTTCCCACTCCTTAACCTCACTATCTTCACGATATATTGTTGGATCGTCTGATGTGGTGTGAGGTCCTAATCTATAGGTTACTGCCTCAATAAGAGTAGGTCCTTGACCATTTCTTGCTCTTTCAACTGCTTCTTTAGTTGCAGCATAAACCGCCAATACATCATTGCCATCTACTTGAATGCCAGGTATTCCATAAGCGATTGCCTTTTGTGCTAGGGTTTTTGATTTTGTCTGTGTGCTTCTAGGCACTGATATAGCCCATTGGTTATTTTGAATCAGGAATACTACTGGCGAATCAAATACT
>JBBAFY010000087.1:0-9761 GCA_041655135.1 Tissierellales bacterium | reverse complement strand
TCCATTTCTATTGGCTTTATATTATGATATACTATTTTAACTGTTTTATTAATTTTATGCAATCTTTAATATTGTAGATTTGGAGAATGGGTAGCTATAAATATCTCTACTTAGATATTGATATTATCAAATCATAACTCAAAAGTAAAGTAGATACCAAAATCTGCGATTTCATGTAAGTCGATTTTCCAGAGGCTAAAAAAGCTACTTCTCTAACGAGAAACAGCTCCTATTATTAGTATCCCTTTTACTTTGAAATCTTTAAATACTTTTTACTTTCTTATTCAAAGCATCAGCTTTTTTATTGGCTTTTTTTCCATATACCTAGCTTCCTTTTTTAACTTTACATAGCTCTCATATCTCTTTTTGCTTAAACTACCATTTTTAATAGCTTCCTTCACAGCACATTCTGGTTCTGAAGAGTGAGTGCAATCTGTAAATTTACATCTATTCATAACATAACAAACTCAGATTGACAAAGATTTGTAAAGATTAATTAATCTTGAAAGTCCTTAAACAACAAACTTGGCTGTATTCCAATATTGTGTTGATATTTTCCGCTGTTATACTGAACATAATCCCCTTCAATAGTATGATAATAGATTTGACAAACTTCAACATTAGGGTATATTCTGATAGGCTGAACACAGAATATTTCTAATGTCCAGTACCCACTAAAACCAACATCTCCAAATCCTGCAGTAACATGTATAAATAATCCTAATCTACCTATTGACGATCTTCCTTCTAACATAGGAACTAATTTATCAGTTTTCGTATATTCAACAGTTCTTCCCAAATATAGTTTTCCTGGTTCTAATAAAAGTCCGTCTTCAGGAATTACTATTTTTCTTGCTTTATTTTCTGTCTTCATATCTAGTATACTATTTTCATAAACCAATAGTTCATTATGTAGCTTTAAATTATAGCTATTAGGATTAATTTGATTACTACTAAAAGGTTCAATAATTATGTCGCTGCCAATCCTTTTTTCTATCTCTTTTCCAGATAATATCACCTTACCCGTCTCCTTCTTTAATTTTTATTTGTTAATAATTTTTCAGTCAAATTTACAGGTTTTAAAGAATTTCTTATTAAATCTATATATTAAATCTTAATCTCCTTTTTCCTCTAGTATATTATTACTATATCTTTTATTCAAAACAAGTTATGTGATAATATGTTTTATTGAATACCATACTCCCTCAAAAAGCATTTAAATTCAAATATGTGTAGCATAAAAAAATTATAATTTAAAAATAATGGTTATATTCTAATTATTTCTATGATAATTTACTTTTACCTTCTATTTTCGACCATATTGAACAAAATTTCTATTCAATATTATTATATTCTTATAAGTATAAAAACCAAGATTTTATCTTGGCCTTTGTTATTTTTCATATTCTGATACTATTTTAATTACCCTATCTATGACTCTATTAATCTGGCTATAATCCATATTTGGAATATACTGGGCTTCCATTAAATCGTGATTATTCTTTGCTCCTGCTAATTTTTCTATGGCTACAGATATTAGATTCTCGAATATCTTCTTATTTTCTTTTATGCTATCCTTATAATTGTCGTATATTTCTTTATTAATATATTTGTCTAGTTCTACTGTCTTGAAGTTGTTTTTCTCAGCTGCATCCATTATAGATAAAGCTACACTTAAATCATTGATTATAATAGTCTCTATTTTCTCTGGTATCAATGGTGTATGGAAAACTTCAACATTAAATCCCCTTTGAGTAGCTTCTTGGTATACCTTTTTCATCAATGTAGTTTTTCCTGTGCCTATTTCTCCTTTTATGTAATAGGTTCTTTTTAAATCTCTTAGTAAGGTATCTGTGTGATCTGCCCAACCTGTTGGTGTGTAAGCACTGCCAAATAAGTGTCTTTCTTTCCCTATCTTTTCTGTTACTGGTGAATCCTTAAGTATTTCGTTTATTAAATTATTTGCAATAAGATTGAGCCTTCCAAAATCTAATGTCTCTTCCATTTTCCATAATGTATCTTCTTGGATAAGCCTTGCAGCTCCAAAGTATTTGTATGCACTTTTATAGTACTTGCTATTTCTTTCTATAACCTTAACTATTTCTTCTCTATTTTTTTCTAATCCTTTAGAATCCCAATATTCTCCTAGGTTTATTATCATATCTACTGCACCAGGGTATTTAGGATCTGTTACATGTGGTGCTGTACCATCTACTAATGCAATCTTTAATTTAGGTATCATTATACTATCAATAGACTCTCTATCAGATGCACAGTGATGATATTCAACGTCATATCCTTTTTCCTGCATATACACTCCAATCTTACGCATCATAGAAGATTTTCCTGTGCCCGGTCCACCCTTTAATATTATAAATTTATTTGCATCTTTTCTGTTAATAATATAGTCAAAATAAGAAAAAAAACCTTTAGATGTGTTTCCACCAGGGAACATTCTTCTTTCTTTACCTTTCATTAAAATTCTCCTCTCATATTATGCTTTTCAACCTTATTTTATATTATATTAGACTTAATATTCTTAGTTACTGTTAGTTACTGTATATATAATTTTTTTATAACTATACTTATATTAAAATCTCCTCAGTAATCCTTTTATCTCATCCATTCAAAAGTCATCATAGTTCTATATATATTTCATACAATCTATTGACAAATGAAATGTATTTGATAAATTATAATTAGCACTCTATTAAAGAGAGTGCTAATTATAATGATTTTTTACGAAGGGAGAAGATTTTATGGCAAAAAAAGAATTTAAAGCTGAATCTAAACGCTTACTTGACCTAATGGTTAACTCCATCTATACTCATAAGGAAATATTCTTGAGAGAACTTATTTCTAATGCAAGTGACGCAATTGACAAGATGTATTATAATGCACTAACTGATGAAAATGTAGTGTTTAATAAGGAAGATTACTATATAAAAGTATCTGTAGAAAAGGATAACAGGATAGTAAAAGTGCTTGATACAGGAGTTGGTATGACCAAGGAAGAGCTTGAGGAAAACCTAGGCACAATAGCTAAAAGTGGATCACTTTCTTTTAAAAAAGAAAATGAATTAAAGGATGGTTATGATATCATAGGCCAGTTTGGAGTAGGCTTTTATTCTGCATTTATGGTTGCAGATTCAGTTACTGTTTTTAGCAAGGCTTTAAATAGCGAACAGGCATATAAGTGGGAGTCAACTGGAGCTGATGGATATACTATTGAACCACATGAGAAAACAGATGTAGGAACAGAAATAGTTTTAAAAATGAAAGATAATACTGATGATGAAAACTACGATGAATTTTTAGAAGAATATAAGCTAAAATCTATTGTAAAAAGATATTCAGATTTTATAAGATATCCTATCAAAATGGATATTAGTACAAGAAAGCTTAAAGAAGGCACAGAAGATGAATATGAAGAAGTAGTTGAAGAAAAAGTCGTCAACAGTATGGTTCCAATATGGCGTAAAAATAAGAATGAGCTTACTGATGAGGATTATGAAAACTTCTATTCTGAAAAGCATTATGGCTTTGACAAACCTTTAAAGCACATACATATTAGTGCTGATGGAGCTGTAAGATATAATTCTATATTGTTTATACCAGAAAAAACACCTTATGACTTTTATACTACAGAGTATGAAAAAGGTCTAGAGTTATATTCAAGTGGTGTTTTAATCATGGATAAATGTCCTGACTTAGTACCAGATTTCTTTAGCTTTGTAAAAGGTATGGTTGACTCAGAGGATTTATCTTTAAATATTTCTAGAGAAATGCTCCAGCATGATAGACAGTTAAAAATAATTGCCAAAAGAATTAAAGAAAAAATAAAGAGCGAACTTCAATTACTATTGAAAAATGAAAGAGATAAATATGAGAAGTTCTATGAAAGCTTTGGAAAACAATTAAAATTTGGAGTATACAGTGATTTTGGGCAAAATAAAGAAACCCTTCAGGACCTACTAATGTTCTACTCCTCTACAGAGAAGAAATTAGTCACTTTAGATGAATATGTAAGTAGAATGAAGGAAAACCAAAAATTTATTTACTATGCTTCTGGAGATTCAGTTGAAAGAATTGATAAAATGCCGCAAATAGATATCCTAACTGAACAAGGATATGAAATACTTTACTTTACTGATGATATAGATGAATTTGCTATTCGTATGCTAATGAATTATAAAGAAAAAGAATTTAAATCTGTATCAAGTGGAGACTTAGGTATAGAAGATAAGGAAAAAGACGAAAAACAAGCCTCAGAAGCAGAAGAAAATAAGGAGATCTTTGAATTCATGAAGTCCACATTATCAGGTAGGGTAAAGGATGTTAAAGCATCAAAGAGACTAAAAAATCATCCGGTGTGTTTTGCTACTGATGGATATTTAACTATAGAAATGGAAAAGGTACTGAGTGCTATTCCAAACAATCAAGAAATAAAGGCTGAAAAGATCTTAGAAATTAATGCAAATCATGAAGTTTTTGAAGCTTTAAAAGAAGCTTATGAGCATGATAAAGATAAATTAAAACTATATGCTGATGTGTTATATAATCAAGCATTGCTTATTGAAGGGTTACCGGTAGAAGACCCTGTAGAGTTTACTAACAATATCTGTAAGCTTATGTCATAAAGACTGAGAGATCCTTCGCTTCTCTCAGGATGACAACTTGGTAATATAACGTAGTTTGGGCTTTTATGAAATAATGATGCTCTTTTCTGGTTTGACTTTAAAAGTCAACTCTAGAAAAGAGCATTTTCTTTACAAGTTCTGTAGCGTCCTAGATTTATGCTGACTCACCAATAATTCTTTTTCCTCTTTAGTTAATTGCTTTATCTGATACTCCCTTTTAGTAGCCTCTATTTTATCATTCATTTCTTCAAAATAGACAAGCTCTACTGGTCTATTTGCTCTTACGTACTTAGAACCAGTTCCCTTAATGTGTGTCTTAAGTCTACGTTCTAAATCCGTTGTCCAGCCTGTATAAAGTGAATTGTTCTTACATCTTAACATATATACATAGACTTTGCCTTTAGTGGTTGAGTTTTTTACTTCTGCTTCATTAGTATTTAGGTTATTCATTCTACTCTTACCTCTTTATTTAATTCAAAGGAATAAATATATATTTCCTTAACCTTTCTCTCAGTTATCCTTTCAAGGGCTTCTTTATATAAAATCATCTGTCCTCTGTACTTGTTTACCATATCTTCTAAATTTCCTTCAAGAATATAATCTGTCTTATAGTCGATTAGGATCAAATCGCCATCCTCTTCAAAGTGACAGTCAATAATCCCTTGTATAAGGACTTTTTCAGTACAGTCTTCTATATCTAAAACCTCAGCTGCCTTTTTATTAAGAACAAAGGGAGTCTCTCTGCTAATGCTCTTCGAAGATAATAGCCTTAGACCTATAGAGCTCCTATAAAAATTAACTATCTTATCTACATCAACTACTTTTGCTTCCTCCTCTGTTAAAAGTTCCTCTATAATCATGGTCTCTATCTTTTTTTCTATGGATTCCTTATCCATAGATATATTTAGGTCAAGATGCTGCATAACAAAGTGAATTATAGTACCTATCTCTGCCTTTGTGAATGGCTTTTTGCCTTCTAAAAATCTTGGCATCTTTACTATTGATGGTATCTTATAATTTATTGACTCTATGGAATTAAATGAAGCCTTCTTTATATCTGAAACAGACATCTTTGAAGGAATATTGATTGAGTTTTTATATTCATAGCTCCAATTAAATCTATTTTCAATCTCTTCACTAAATTGAGAAGGATTATAATAATGAAAGTTCTCTAATTTACTTCTGAACTCTTTCTTATTAACAGGCTCAGAACTCTCACTTATATATAGGTTCTTTCTAGTTAATACATTTATTTTCAAGCTAGTATTGTCCTTCTTTTTATCTTCTTCAGTTATAAGCTCTTCCTTGTCAACTATTCCTGCTAGTTCTCTTATGGTATTACCATAAGGATGCTTTGAAAGGCTATTACATATCCAATCAAGATAATTGTTACTATTAGATAAATAATAAAGATTTGTTTCTTTACACCATTTCTTAGCTTCCTTTGGAACATCCTTTACACAGCCAACTAGAATAAGTCTGTCTTTTGCTCTAGTCAATGCCACATAAAGAATTCTCATTTCCTCTGATAGGCTTTCTAACTTTACTTTCTTCTTTATGGCAATTTGAGGTAAACTATTTGTATATCTTCTGCTTGATATATCAACGTACTTAGGTCCTAATCCTAAATCCTTGTGTATTAATACATCATCTCTTGCATCCATTAGGTTGAATTGCTTACCAAGACCTGCAAGAATAACTGTAGGAAATTCAAGCCCCTTGCTCTTATGAACACTCATGATTCTAACCACATTTTCATTTTCACCTAGTGTCTTTGCGATCCCCATATCACCACTACTATTCTTTAACTTTTCTATAAATCTAATAAAATTGAATAGTCCATTAGATGTACTCTTATCAAACTCACAGGCTCTGTCAACTAGTATCCTTAGGTTAGCTTGCCTTTGTATACCTCCAGGCATTGCTCCAAAGTAATGATAATATCCCGTATCAATCATTTGCTTCCATATAAATTCATCTAGCTTTGAATACCTAGACTCCTCTGCCCATTGGTTTAAGCTATATAGGAAATTAGAAAGCTTACTGCTTAAATTATCATTATTGGTTTTAACATAGTTTTTAATTGCATTGTAATAGGTTGTACCTTTGTTCGATACTCTAATGTTTATTAATTCTTCTGTAGTAAAACCTCCAATAGGTGACCTCATAACGCTTAATAGTGGTATGTCTTGTCTCTTGTTATCTATAATACTAAGAAAATTCAGAAAAATCTTAATTTCAAGCGCATCAAGATATCCAGCCCTATCATCCGAATACACTGGTATGTTTTCGCTTTTTAATACTTCGTTAAAGACAACTGCCCATTTTTTCATTGTTCTTAGGAGTATGACTATATCCTTATACTCAATTATTCTAAATTTTTCTGTCTTTGCATCATAGGTTGTCTTCCCAATTAGCTCCTTAATTCTATTGGCAATAATTCTTGCCTCTACTTCCATACTTGCCATCTCTTCAAGATCTTCATCTAGTCCCTCTAATCCCTCTGTCATCTTCTCAATAATATTTAATTCAATGGAAGTTTCACCTTCATTGTGTTTTTCATACTTTGTTCCTTCATATAAAAATGCTGCTTCATTATAGTCTACTTCTCCAAGTTTCTCTGACATTATATTTTCAAATATGAAGTTGACTCCATCTAAGATTTCCTTTCTACTTCTAAAGTTCTTAGATAAATCTATTCTCTTATTTAGCCCAGATGAATCACTTACATAGGAATTATATTTTTCTAAGAAAAGTGATGGGTCTGCAAGTCTAAACCTATATATACTTTGCTTTACATCGCCTACAAAAAATAGATTATTCTCTCTTTTGATTCTATTTATTATGGTCTCTTGAACTATATTGCTATCCTGGTATTCATCTACAAATATATACTCGAATTTATCCCTATATTCTTCTCTTACTTCCTCGTTTTCTAGAATTTTTAATGTATAGTGCTCTAGGTCATTAAAGTCTATAATGCCTTTGTCAATTTTTCTATTAGTATACATCTGTGAAAATTGGGCTACTAAGTGATACAGATATTTCATAATAGGATAAAGCTCGTTTATTTCTGCTAGGTATAACTCAAAGCTTTTATTAAATACATCCTTCTTAAAAGAACCGTCAATTATAGCCTTGTAATTATCTCTTAGCTTTGCTGTTTCCTTTTTTAATTCCTCATCTACACCCTTTGAGACCCTCTTAAGTTTTTCGTGACTGATTCTTCTTAGGAGTAGATTGAAACTAGCTAAATCTTGAGTTTCTAATGTTTCTTCTAGACTTATAAGGTTTTGCAAATCACTTTTAAGGGCATCTAGATAGGTTTCTGGGCCATTTGGTCTCTTGCATATTTTTATGGCTTCTTCTATTTGGTCCTTAGCTCCACTTAAATCTATTTTTATACTATCTAAAATAGTCTGAGTCCAAACACTCTTTTCCAAATCTTCACGGTCCATATTGAACATTTCTACCATTTCTTCAAGCCACTCTTCTGGATATGGTTTACTTTGAATGAAGGAATATATTTTAAGAATCAAATTCTCTAGATTAATATCATTCTTATTTCCACCGAAGCTTTCCACTAATCTAATAAAATCCTGGTGCCCTTTTTCATATTCAGATTCTAAAAGCTCCTCTAATACGTCCTGGAGCATAATTTGGAGTTCAGTGGTATCCCCTATTTTAAAGGCTGGATCAATATCAATAAGGTGAAAATGCCTTCTTACTACATTTATACAAAAAGAGTGGACTGTAGTTATATGTGATTTGTTAAGTAAGGTTATTTGCCTCCTTAATTTTTCTTCATTCTCTCCACCTTTTTCAATTTGCTCCATTAGTGCAAGTAGAATTCTTTCTCTCATTTCACCTGCTGCAGCATTAGTAAATGTCACTATTAGCAATTTATCTATGTTTACCATATCCTCAATAACAAGTCTAATTATTCTCTCAACTAATACTGCTGTTTTCCCTGAGCCTGCTGCAGCTGATACTAATAGATTGCATCCTCTTTGGGTTATTGCATCTATTTGAGCATCTGTCCACTTTGGCATTATTCCTCACCCCCAAGCTTTTCTTTTATCTTTGATATTACATCCGCATCCTTCAACTTCTTAATATTTCTATATTTATTATCTTCAAAGCTAGTTTCAAATTGACATATGCTTAAATATTCGCAATATGCACAAGATACATATTTATCAGTTTTACATGGCTCTATTTTTATCTTTCCCTTTAAAATTTCATCAGCAATTTCTGATATTAATCCTTTAACATGGCTAATTAGTATATTCAGCTCTTCTTTATCTATAACTGATGAAGTTTTAGAAAAGCTTCCATCTTTATTGATGCTTACTGGTATTACTGATGAGTTATTAGTTTGCTCTATATCTCTATCAATTGCTTTAACAATATTTATGTCTTTAAGAATTATTCCATCAAGCTTTAGCTTCTTTGCAATTTCCTTTTCAATTACTTCTAAATCCTCTTCGTCAGATTGTATCATTGGATCATCAATTTTAAAATAGAAAACTCCAGCAGGATAAATATCGCTTTTAATTAGCTTTTCTCCATTAGAAATAATTGCATCGGCATAAACTAGAAGCTGTATTTGAAGTCCATAATAGGCATCAGAAAGACTAAAGGCCTTAGTCCCTGATTTGTAGTCTATTATCTTTACAAAGCTTTCTTTGTCTCCTTCAAGAATATCTACTCTGTCAATTCTTCCTTCAAGCCTTACTTCCTCACCATCAGGAAGATTTATTACAATTGGGGGTATCTTACTATTTGGAGCATCACCAAAGATGACCTCATGCTGTACTGGCACAAAATCTCCCTTACGTATATGGTCTGTTATTGTCCAAAGTGCTCTTTTGCTTATTCTCTTAAGTCTATTTACCATGTATTTATATCTATTGGTACTTAAAAGCAATCCATGCTGAAAATCGTCAATCATTTTGTCTAATACTTTTTCAACAATTTCGTCTGATTTATCTCTATCAATATCATTCCAGCTTAAATTTTCTATGGAAAGTTTCTTAGAAAATTCTTCTATGGAATTATGGAACAGCATCCCCATATCAGGGCTCTTTATTTCATGAACTCTTCTTTCCTGGGGGGCTA
>JBBAFY010000086.1:0-9774 GCA_041655135.1 Tissierellales bacterium | reverse complement strand
ATTAAATTCATTATGGCTATCAACATTCTTTTCAAGCCACAGATTCTTGACAGTAAGCTGCCTCAACTTTTTATCATTTACTATTTCTATTCGTCCAATAAACCTGTCTCCTGATAATACAGGTAGAACATAGTAGCCATATTTTCGTTTATCGATAGGTGTATATATCTCCCATCTGTATTCAAAACTGAAAATCTTCTCTATCAAATTTCTATCCCAAAGCATGTTATCAAGGGGTGCAATAAACTCAGTTCTCTCAGTAAAATTGTCTCTATTTAATACCATATCAACTAAAGGCTTGTCCTCTAATAGACAATAAAAAGAATTAGGTATGTCTTCGACTTGTATCTCAATAAGTTTACCTTCTGATTTTAGTTTATTAAAAGCATTATTACGACCGGCTGACTTTAATCCGTCAATTCCTAGCCATGCATCTGACGGCTTGTTCCAAAGCATTCCTACTGCACCAATACGTCTTAGAATTAGCCACTCCCAATACTGTTCTTGAGTCAAATTAGGGTCGCCCGCATTAAGTATTTCTTCTGGAATGTATTCATTAGCAAGTGCATAATGCTTGATGGCTCCCTCTTTGTGATGGACAATAAGTTCACCTTGAAAATACAATGTCTCCAGTACCGCACGAGATAGGGTCGTCGGGCTCCAATACCAGTCAACCTTTTTATTAAAATCCACATCTTTTGATGATGCAAAACCTTTTTCCTCAATAATTGATTTGATTTCTTCTGCAACTTCATCAATTTGGTCTTTACTTCTAACCCGTTGTTTATAAGCAGCTCTTTTACGAGAAAAACACTTCCAATCTTCTATGTTGAATATGGACATATTCTTATCGAAATAGTCTATAAGCCTTCGGTCTATATATAGAAGTTTATAAAGCAAATCCTTAGTAAAGCCACCTACTCTTGATTGTAGCACTAGCTCAGGATTCTTGCCACAAACATCAATAGGATCAAATTGTATGCAGCCTGCTTGTCTTATATAATCACATACTCCTTGCTCTCCAATAAATTTGTGCTCACCTATTAATCCCTGTTTTAATAGAATAAAGTGCCTAGCCTGCTTATTTGTAAGCTTAATAGTATCCATAATATTCACCTACCCTCTTTATAATTCCATTATATTCTATTATTAGAATTTTTCAAACATATGTTCTGTAAAAAATTATAATTCTTTTATTAGGTAAAGTGAAAGATTAAATTCCAATTTGTAAAACTAAATTCAATCTTATCTCTATAAACAAAATTAGACTCCAATCATAAAGAACACATGCCCTTATTTGAATGGAGTCTTCTAGCTATATAATTCTGCATACAATCATTAAACTTAATTAGATTCGCATAACTATTTTATTTACTTAATTGCAGTTATCATTGGATCTAGGTCTATTGGAGCCTTTAGTTCTGTCACTACCTTTACAGTCTTCTTAATTATTTCATCTACTGATTCCATATCCTTTGGCCTGTCTTCATCAGTAAATTGATTGAATAGCTTTGCCGCTGCAATCCTACCACTATAAGTGGGTATTATTTCTTTAAAACCTGCTTCCTTTAACCAAGATACTAGAGTCTTTCCTGAAGGATGAATGGTTTTACATACTTGAGCTTTAGTTATCATATGCCTTATCTCCTCCAAAAAAGATATAGTACCTTGTTCAAAGGAAACTTCATCATTAGCAGCTAATCTATTTTTTAATTCTTTTTCAGACATTTCAATTGCTAATGCATATTGTAGAACATATTCATTTTCCAAATCCCTATTATATAATATCAACTTACATGAACTTTCACTTAAGCCTTGAATCCATAAATCTTTTTCTTCACCTTTGTACATATTTAAAGCCTCATAGGAAATTCTAAAACGGCCCCCTGGCTTTAAAACCCTATATAACTCTTGTATGGTTTTCTTTGGATCTGGTGTTTGCTCCACGGATGATGCTGCCATTATTCCATCAAAGCTGTTATCTTCAAAAGGTAGCTTTTTCTCGGATGTATAGCTTACAAAGCTTGTATTAATAATTCCCATTCTTTCAGCATTTTTTGTACAGATCTCTACACGCTTCTCAGATGAGTCTAATCCTATAACTTCTTTAGCATAAGGTGCAACTATTAATGAAGGCCATCCATCTCCTGGGCCGAAATCTAATAGCTTTTTCCCTTCACCATCTGTTGAGTATAGAAAGTCATAGAGGTCACCCCTATCTGTCCAATGCCACTTTTTAGTAGAATCAAAAGGTTGATATATAACTGGTAGGCTATATCCCGATTGTGACTCCATTTCGTTATATATGAATTCTTCTGATGTACAAAGCTCTGGCTTTAGTTCTTTTTCTATCCAATCAAAGATATTTCTTTCACTACTATTTTGATTTTTTATTAACATTAAATAATCCCCCGTTATCGTCTTAGTATTTGCTAATAAATTCTTCGAACTTTTTGATATTTAACTTATAACTCCACAAAAAGTATTGGATAATCAGCAACTTTTTCAAATTGGCATGATAATGCTGTATTTACAGAAACAATATTGATTTTCCAACATTCCCAGTATACAGTCAGGCCATGATTTGCTGCTTTATTTAAAAATAATTTTGTCATAGCCTTAGCGTATCCTTGCTTTTGATATTCTTCAGACACTTCGATACCTATTGCTACTGTATCTTTACTTGGATACTCACTAGTGCAAAAACCACATACCCTATTATTAATAGTCTAGGATTCTCTATAAGAGTGTCAATCATATATTGGAGAGTTGTATCTTTGAAAAGTTCTCTTGTTTCTGTATTAAGTGTTATTACTTTTTTCATACCTTTAAATAATTCTTTAATCTTAAAATACTCTTTATAATCCACCTTATATAAAAATAATGGGTGCAGCGCACCCATTATTTTGGTTAAGTTATTGCATAATTGACTAGTACGGAATCATAGATTCTGACTATTCACTTAAGCAAAAATCACCTCTATTTTAATTTAAACCATCCCCTTTCTTATATACTAACCGGTCAATTATAGTTTCTCATTTATAGGCTATAAATCATAGGAAGAGAATAATTATAATTGTTTTTTACCGTATACAATCTTTCTAATTGTTTCTTCACATAGATAATATTTGTTGGCTATCTCATCTATAGGTATACCATTCCTATACAATTCGAATATCTTATCATTTCGTTTTTCTAATAGTTTCTTTGAACCGTTTAAATGACCCCAGCCAACCCTCTCACTCTTTTTAGGTATGTATATTAACCCTCCGTCAATATACTTCTGTACTTCTTTTAGAAGGTGAGCTGGCAATACTTCTACACCTTTTTTGTAACTCAAATAATAGTACCTCCTGCAATAAAGTATTAGATTTATAGATACTTAAAGTATCTTTCATCATAATACTCACCTCCCCTTCAATGAATTGCTATACAATGTAATTATAACATAATTATGGTTAATTATCATTAAATTAAATAAGTTAACATAATTTTTGAGGCGTTGCAATAATCCTGTTCTTTAGCCTCATTTATGTTTTTACCATTTAATATGATAGAATGTATTTAATGGTAACTTGCATTAAAATTTAAGAGTACATAGAAAAAAATATATTTTATTGAACCACTTTCACATTTTCTACGACTAAGTAAGTGAAGGCGCTTTCAAGGGAGTGATAGATATGGGGTATTAGAAGATAGAGGTACTAATATTGAGCAACTTTTAGATAAGGCTCTCTTAGGCAATACTAAAGCCTTTGAAGAATTAATGAATCCATATATTAAAGTCCTTTACAACTATATTCACTCCAATATTTCAAATACAGAAGATATACAAGACATATTACAGGAAACTATATTGGCAGTTTGGCAAGGGTTAAAAGGCTTTAAGAGAAATTCAACCTTTAAGACATGGATTATTGGAATAACTAGAAGGAAAATTGCTGACTTTTATCGCAGATATTATAACAATGAATATTTCGGAACATTGGAATCTAAAGATATACAAAACATATCTTCTTCTCTTGATGAGATAGGAAATGTAATTAATAGTATTGATATAGAAAAATCCCTTGCTACATTATCACTAAAAGATAAAGAGTTGTTGTTTTTAATATTCAATGCCCAGCTAAGCTACGGTGAAATTGCAGAAATAACCGGAATTCCAAAGGGCACTATTAAGAGTAGAATGTATTATCTAAAGGATAAATTACGTCCTCTGCTTGAAGAAAGGGGTGTTTAAGGTGGAAGATAAATGCCAGCACATGAGAGATTTAATTATTGACTATGTAAACACAAATATAGATGAGTCGGATAAAATTCAACTCGTAAATCATCTCAGTATTTGTCCTGAATGTAGAAAAGAACTTGCTATGACTTTAAAATTAAATATGCTAATTTCTAGTACAATGAGCGATGTGCCAAAAGCCATTATGGAAAGTGCTTTTTCTTTAATTCCAAGGACAGATGAGACAATAGCAACAGATCCAGTAGCAAAATTAAAATCTTCACTTGATGCCTTGAAGGTTATACCTTATGCACTATCAGCTACAAAAAAATCAATTAAGCTTGCATTACAATTTATATAAGGAGGTTTTGAAAAAGTGGAATTTAAGAAAGATTCGGATGTTAAAGAAATTGGTGAAATCCTAGATACTGTTTCAGAAAAGATACCAAAGATGATTAGTGGATTAATGGGTACTCTTTATTCTGCTGAAGCTGGAAAAAATATGGGGCAAGCAGTAGGAAGCTTTTATAAAGAGCTGCTTGAATCAGGAATACCACAGGATGTGGCTCTTGATATGGCAAAAAACTACATGCTGTCTCTAAAAGACCTAACCAAAGTAATTGATAAGTAGTATATGGAGACTTTATAATGATTATTATCTACACCTACGCAAAACTAATTATTAAGCTTTTGATACTCTTAATAATTCTACCTTTCTGGATAGTTTATTCCTTTGCAAGGTATATTGTTTTTAAGCAATCCTTTAAGAAACAGTTACAATTATCCGGGTTAGATAAGGAAACAGCAAACAATCTATCCAAAGAACTAAAACAGTTTTTGCCTCTAAAGCTCTTATCGAAATAAGAAAAAAACACTCACTCCTTGATAAGAGTGGGTGTTTTTTCATGAGTCATTTTAAAGGTTCGAAGCCTAAACGACTAACGCTCATCATTTATGCTTAAACGTTAATATGTAAATGCTCCTGCTTATTGGAGAATACAATTACTTTTCTATCACCATCTATTCTCCACAAATGAATTCCTGTATCTCCTGATGCTAACCATATATTAGTATCTATAGGTAAATTAAGAAAGCTTCTATAAAGCATAGTTATTATCCCACCATGAGCTACAATGCATATTTTAGTCTTTTCTTCTACATCCTTTATAGAATGTAGTAAGCTAGCAAGGAAGTGCTCTGCCCTACCTCTAAAATCTATCAATGATTCTCCCTTTTCTACCGATTGAAAATACTTCCTTCCACCCTCTGGTACAGGATATTTACGCTTAGCCTCTTCTCTTAATAGTCCAGCTAAAACCCCATTATTCCATTCCATTAAGTCATCGTTAAAAATAACTGAGTGATTCATCTTGCTGCCAATAATCTCTGCTGTTTCCTTTGCTCTTTTTAATGGACTTGCAATTATCATATCAAAACTATATCTTTCTTTTAACCACTCAGATAATTTTTCTGCTTGTTCTCTGCCTAAATCAGTTAAAGGAAAGTCTGCCCTTCCCTCATGTCTACCTTCAATATCAGCTACAGATTGTCCATGTCTAACAAGTAATAACTCAATCATATTCATTCCCCCGATCATATGATATTTGCACTTCTGTCATCCCTATATCACCTAGTTTTCACCCTAATTATATTTCACAAGTAAGAATAATTCCATGTTTTGTACCTAACTAGTTTTGATTTAACCAGTCTATAGTAGCTTGTATCATCACTGCTGCACCCTTCCATAGCTCTCTTTCATCAATATCAAATTTAGGATTATGATGTGAATAAGCTTGCCCTTCTATTTCCTTAGGATTATTTAAGTAAAAGAATGTTCCTGGAGCCTGCTGTAGAAAATATGACATGTCTTCTGCTCCCATTGTTGGTACCTTCATTTCTAGTATCCTCTCTTCGCCAACTACCTTCTTAGCTGACCCTACAAAACCTTTTGTAAACTCCTCTGAGTTAACCAGTGCTGGATAGCAGTATTCATATTCAAACTCATAGCTTGCACCATGCGCCATAGTTATTCCCTTAATAATCTCTTCCATTCTTCTAGCTATTCTTCGTCTAGTATCCTCATTTAACGTTCTAACAGTTCCCTCTAGTTCCACTAAATCTGGGATAATATTATGGTTGAACCCACCGTCGATTCTTGTAATTGACACTACAGCTGGCTCTACTGGCAT
Organism: Tissierellales bacterium; assembly: GCA_041655135.1. Taxonomy (GTDB): domain Bacteria; phylum Bacillota; class Clostridia; order Tissierellales; family Proteiniboraceae; genus Proteiniborus. The sequence continues at coordinate 3,360 of JBBAFY010000086.1, read as the reverse complement.
AATTTCACGACTTACTAATGTTTGAAGGGCTAATACTATTTCAGATGCTACTACAATTGGGTCAATTGATTGGTGAGGATATGCTCCATAGCTCCCCTACCTTTTACTTTAATATAAATCGTATCTACTGCTGCCATCATAGTGCCATAGCATACTGATATAGTGCCTACTGGAGCATCCTTTGTTAGATTCCCCATGTGTAAACCCATGACAGCGTCAACTTTAGGATTCTCCATGGCGCCTTCTTCAATCATAGGCTTTGCCCCTCCTGGATATTCTTCTCCAGGCTGAAATAACAGCTTTACATTTCCTTTAAATTTATCTCTGTTTTCATTTAGTATCTTTGCTACACCCAGCAAAGTTGCTGCATGACCGTCATGTCCACATGCATGCATACAACCATTAACTGATTGAAATTCTAGTCCTGTCTCTTCCTTGATTGGAAGGGCATCCATATCTGCTCTTAAAGCTATGGTTTTTCCTTTTTCTCTACCCTTAATTAGCCCTACTACAGCATTGCCATTCACTAAGGTATGATATTCTATCCCCATTTTATCTAACTCTTCAGTAATGAGTTTTACTGTCTGTGGTAGATTTAGCCCTATTTCTGGAACTTGGTGAAGTCTTCTTCTCCAGGTAATTATCTCTTGTTCAACTTTTTTGACCTCATCAATTATGTTTAACATTTTGATCCTCCTCAATTGAGACTTTTAGCTCCAAAACAACCATAATTCTTACTTCACAATATGTAAGCAACACCTATATTCAATATATTAACCTATTTATATAAAATTTTCTATACAAAGTAGTTTCTCAACTGAAATTTATCCGCTCTCTACAATCGTGCAAGTTTGGTGTTCATTGCATAGGTCACAAAAAGACTAACACATAGCATTAGTCTTTTTGAAGAAAAGTACAATATTTATATTTTGAACCTATTCACTAGGGTATTTAGTTTTTCGATTGTTTCTGCCAAATTATCTGTATTGCTAGATATAGTCTCTATAGTTGCAGCTTGTTCCTCCATAGAAGCTGATAATTCTTCTGTAGAAGCAGCCGTTTCTTCCGTTATTGAAGATATGCTTTGAATAGCCAATATTGCATCTTCTTTTCCATTATCCACAGCATTCAAACCCTTGCCTAGATTTTCTATAGCTTCGATAGAAATTAGTATAGAAGAAATTATATCTTCAAAGGATCTCATTGATTTATCTAATGTAACATTTGCATCCTTTAATGCATTTTCTGAAGTATCCATGTTCTCTTTCGTAGCTTCAACCTCTGATTGTATAGAATTCAGTATGTTTCCTATGTCTTTTGTAGCATTCCCTGTTTGTTCTGATAACTTTCTTATTTCTTCTGCTACCACTGAGAATCCTCTACCAGCTTCTCCTGCTCTAGCAGCTTCTATAGCTGCATTTAATGCTAATAAGTTGGTTTGTTCAGATATTCCCATTATGGTATTTAATATGGTTCCAATAGAATTTGACTTTTCTAGTAGAGAATTAATATTTTTTGCTACAATACTAGAGGAGTTGCTAGTCATATTAAATTTATCTACCATATCGTTCATTGCTTGCGAACCTTCTTCGCTTATTTTTTGAGCATGCATGGAGCTTTCTACAACCACCTCACCATTTTCGACTGCTAGCTTGATCTCTTCCGCTAGATCCTCTAGCTTGATTGAGCCGGTTTCAGCATCTTCAGCCTGTTCCATAGAAGCCCTAGCTAATTCTTCTACTGTTCTAGCCACTTCATTTATAGATAGACTAGTTTCCTGTGTAGCAACTGTTAGACTATTAGTGTTTAATACAATATTCTCTGTAGTTTCTTCTATGTCCTTGATGACTCCTCTCATTTCTTCTCTTAATTTAGCTGTTGCTCTTAATATTGATCCTAATTCATCATTCTTATTTAGTATGGTCTTTATCTTGCTGGTTTCTTCAATATCAGTCAGGTCAAGATTTGCAGTAGTGTTTATAATCTCAGTAGCTATGACAATTGGCGCTGAAATCCTTTTTCCTAAAAACAATGCTAGGATTGCTGATAGTATGGCAGATATAATTATAACTCCAATTATAATACTTATTGTAATGTTCATCTCTTTAAAGACTTCATCTCTTGGTATAGTGAGCATGATAACTTTACCGTCATATAATTTAGAATAAGCCATGATTCTTTTTGCTCCGCCAAAGCTGACGTCTTCTAAGCCAATGTTATTAGTTTCAATACCTTCTACAATAGAACTGAACTGTCCATCATTATATGTTCTAAGATTAGTACTTTTATCAAAGGTAGGATGAACTATGTAGTCATAATCTTTATTCACCATATACGCATATCCAGTATCATAAAGCTGTATATCTTCTATATGTTTTTTTAATTCCTCCACATTCATATCTGCCCCTATAGTTCCAAGGGTCATGCCCCTAATGACTATAGGCACTGAATATGTCATTACATTTTGATCTGCATTATTGATATAAAAATCACCCCAAAATGCCTTTCCTTCTTTTATAGCATCATAATAAAATGAAGCATTTGGGTCATCTTGGCTCATTCCTGCAATATTAGTAGGAGTAGAATGCATTAGCTTGCCACTTTCATCTAAAGCAACCCATATTCCCTCTGACTTGCCTGTGAACTTCGGATCAAATACTATGTATAATCCTGCACTTTTTTTAGTTTCTTGTGCCATTCCTTGAACTATAGGACTTATTATGCTCTTACTGTACTCTTGTAGGTATCCCTCTTCGTACAATCTTGATGGATCTACAGTCCCTTCAACTACTTTATACATATTTGATACTATTGTTTCATATACAGCTAAGGCTTCATTGATATCCTTTGCATATGCTTGTGTTGCATTAAGCAGACTATTTCTGGCTTCTTCTTCAATAACATTCATGCTTCTAATAATGCTTGAAGCACCAACAATTACAGACATAGCTATGGAACATAGCAAAACTGCCAAAATGATTTTCGTACTAATCTTTTTCATTAAGTCACCTTCCCTAATAATTACTTTCATAATAATATTATCGACATTTTCCGATTTTAAATTTACTCAAATAACCCAATTTATCACATTTAAAACACAAAAATATCTTGCTATTTAGCTAAAGATTTATTATCTATATACAAACAAATTCCCAATTTTCAAAGGTTAAAACCTATACTTATTATTATAACAATATTTTTTATAATTTGTTAACATAAAAAGCATGATTAAGATATTATTTATTATCTAACCCATGCTTTTTTAATCTATAATACATTTTTGTTCTTAGTAAAAGTATACTTGCCTTCTGGCCTTGTTTCTTAGCCTTGTTTCTTTGTAGCCAGTCCTTAAAATCTATA
>JBBAFY010000085.1:0-10049 GCA_041655135.1 Tissierellales bacterium | reverse complement strand
GTACCCAAACTAATACTACAAATTATTTATCAGCAAACTTTTGGTACAAGATGGGGGTAAAAAGGATAGTATTAGCTAGGGAATTATCAATGAATGAAATTAGGGAGATTATTGAAAAAATACCACCTGAATTAGAAATCGAAACATTCATTCATGGAGCTATGTGTATATCTTATTCAGGAAGGTGTCTTTTAAGCAATTACATGACACATAGAGATGCAAATAGAGGTGAATGTGCCCAATCATGTAGATGGAAATATAATTTAGTAGAAGAAAAAAGACCTGGTGAATATTATCCAATATATGAGGATGATCAAGGCACTTTTATAATGAATTCTAAGGATTTATCTATGATAGAGCATATACCAGAATTGATTAATTCTGGTATTAAGAGCTTTAAAATAGAAGGTAGAATGAAAAGCCCATATTATGTTGCAACAGTAGTTAGGGCATATAGAATGGTTATGGATGAATATTTTAGGGATCCAGAAAACTATATGTTCAATAAGAAATGGCTAGAGGAAGTAAAAAAGGCAAGCCATAGAGATCATTCAACAGGTTTTTATTATGGAAAACCTACAGAAAACGAGCAGCTATACACTAGTAGCTCCTATATTAGAACTTATGATTTTCTAGGCTTAGTACTTGACTATGACAAAGATACTGGGATAGCAACAATTGAGCAAAGAAATCGTATTTTTACAGGCGATAAGGTTGAAGTTTTTGGACCTAATATGGAACATTTTGATCAAGTAATAGAAAAGATGTGGAACAAGGAAAATAATGAAATTGATGTTGCTCCTCATGCACAGCAGATAATAAAGATTAAAATGGATAAACCTGTGGAAGAATGGGACATTATAAGAAAACTTAGAAAGGAATGATAGTTTTGAATAGGCCAATACTAATTGGAATTACTGGAGGCACAGGCTCAGGTAAAAGTACTGTTGCAATGGAAATTTTTGGTTCATTACCAGAGAAGAATATTGTTATTATTGAACAAGATTCTTATTATAAGGATCAGAGTCATCTTTCTTTTGAGGAAAGAGTCAAAACTAACTATGACCACCCCTTTGCTTTTGATAATGATTTGCTCATTGAACATTTATCACAATTAATGAATGGAAACCCTATCAATAAACCTATCTACGACTTTGAAGAGCATACAAGAAGAAAGGAAACAAATATTGTTTATCCAAAGGACATTATTATTATAGAAGGTATATTAATACTTGATGATAAGAGAATGAGGGATTTGTTAGATATTAAAATCTTTGTTGATACAGATTCTGACGTAAGGATTATCAGAAGAATAACTAGAGATATTAATGAAAGAGGAAGGACCCTAGATTCAGTTATAAAACAGTATATGTCAACTGTAAGACCTGCACATATGCAATTTATAGAGCCAAGTAAAAGATATGCAGACATTATTATTCCAGAAGGTGGGTACAATAAAGTTGCTATTGACCTAATGGTTACAAAGGTTAAATCAATAATTTCAAAATAGATATTATACCTCCATACAAAGTTGGGAATAATTATTCCTAGACTAATGTGGAGGTTTTATTATGGATAAGAAAACTAGAAAAAGCATTTATAAGAGAGCAATGAAAGTTGCTATCATATCATTAATTGGTTTTACTGTGCTTATAATCAGGTTGTTTTGGATTCAAATAGTAAAGGGAAAAGAATATGGACTAGATGCTGACAAACAACAGTTAAAAGAGATTAGAATAGCTCCTGCAAGAGGCAACATTTTTGATAGAAATAATAATAAACTAACAAATAACAAAATAGAAAAGACAGTTTTCTTATTAAGAGATGTAGTTATAAATGATAATCAAATTATTGAGAGTATGAGAGAGAAATTAAATTTTACAGAAAAGGATATTGAAACTATAAAAAGATCAAAAAATAGAATTGTTGAAATACCTTTAAATATAGACATTGAAGAAACTATTGTAATTAGAGGTGTAATTATAGAGGACAAAATAATAAGATATGATGATAATAACTTGCTTTCTCATGTTATAGGATATATTAAGCGAAGCGAAAATGTAGGAGAATATGGAATTGAAAAAGAATATGATAGTCTTTTGAAGATGAATAGTGACTCTGGAGTTAAATATATTGCTGTAGATGGAAAACAAAGAGTCATCCCTGGTTTGATGGACACAGAAGTTATTAGCGAAAAAGAAATAATTACTAATAGCATTAAGTTAACCATAGACATAATGATGCAAAAAGAAGTGGAAAAGATACTTGATAATAATAAAGCAAATGGTGCTGTCATAATTACAGATGTATCAACTGGAGATATATTAGTAATGGCTAGCAGACCAAATATTAATCAAAATGATATAGAAGCTAATCTTAACAGCAATAAAATGGATTTCTACAATAAAGCTATAGAAGTGTCTTATCCACCTGGCTCTATTTTCAAAACAGTAGTTTTATTAGCAGCTCTTGAGGAAAATACTATTAACCTAGATGAAACTTTTTTTTGTCTTGGATATGAAGATTTAGGAAACTTCAAAATCAGATGTAATAAAACTGAAGGTCATGGTGAATTAACAACATATGAAGCCTTTTCTGTATCATGTAATTCTGCATTTATTCAAATAGGAAAGAAGATAGGCGCTAAAAAAATTATTGATATGGCAAGAAGATTAGGTTTTGAAAGGAAAGTTCAAGATATTTTGATTGAAGCATCTGGAAATTTACCCCAAAATGATGAATTATTAGGTCCTGCTATTGGAAATATTTCCATCGGTCAATCTAATATAGAGGTTACTCCCTTACAAGTAACTAATATGATGATGATTATTGCCAATGAAGGTATTCAAAAAGATATTAGCATAGCAGATAGTATTGTAACTGAAGATGGTAGATTTGTTAAAAAAGTTGTGAGGGAAAAGGATGAAAGAGTTCTATCCACAAGGCTTTGTAGACAAATCACTAATTGTCTTGAAGGTGTTATTGATAGCGGCACAGCGAAAAATGTGAATTTATCAAGAATTGGAGATGCAGCAGGTAAAACTGGTTCAGCAGAAAATAGCATGAAAAATACTCATGCTTGGTTTTCGGGGTTTTATCCAAGAGATAATCCAAAGTATGTGATTACAGTTTTTATTGAGGAAGGCGGTTCTGGAGGCAAAATAGCAGTACCCATATTTGAGGAAATAGCAAAAAATATATACGATATTAATTAAAAGTAAAGTGTACTTGCACACAAATTTAGGCACCTTCATATAATTAATTATAGTGCATTATATTATGGAGGTGTTTGCTCTAATGCTAGTGGCTGTATTATCAAGCCTTGGTTTTCTAGTTAAGCCTATTCTGCCCTTAGTTGGTTATATTTCAAGTAGCAGCTCTTTTCCTAAGCCTCTTTCACAAGAAGAAGAGGAGCAATATTTAATACTATATGAACAAGGAGATGAGGATGCAAAGAATATTATAGTGGAAAGAAATCTTAGATTAGTTGCCCATATAGTTAAGAAATATCATAATACTGGGAGAGAGGTAGATGATTTAATTTCTATTGGCACCATAGGTCTAATTAAAGCCATAACTACTTTTGACAGATGTAAAGGTACTAGACTAGCAACCTACGCTGCAAGATGTATAGATAATGAAATTTTAATGACTATACGTGCATCTAAGAAAACAAGATCAGAGGTCTCTCTTCATGACCCAATAGGTGTAGATAAAGAAGGCAATGAACTTTCACTAATTGATATTATGGGAACAGAGCCGGATGAAGTAATAGATGAGGTGGATTTAAAAATACAAGTAAAGAGATTGTACTGTAAGATGAATAAAGTGTTAAAGGATAGAGAAAAGATTATAATTCAGTTAAGATATGGATTATCAAATGGTGGCTGTAAAACCCAAAGAGAAATAGCTAAAATGCTAGGCATATCAAGGTCGTATGTATCAAGAATAGAAAAAAGAGCTATAAAGAAATTAAATAAGGCGTTGATGTAAGAAGTTTAAGCAGATTAGCTAGAAGACAGGAACAGGTGTATCATCACCTGTTTTTTTGTTGTGAAGCCAGCATGAGCGTAAACTAGTCAATGAAGAAGCACAGGAAGAAACACAAGAACCGAATAATTGCTTCAAAAAAGCAGCACTTATTCGGTCCTATTCATTTACCATTAAAATGACTACTCTAGAGAATGAGGACAAAATTCTGGACCTAAATTATAGGGTTGTTTATATATGTGTTAGGTATATAGATCATATGTATATAGGATAGTAAAGCGTTCTATATAGAAATTGAATAAGGCCTAGATGTAGATAAATATGTATTTATTTTAGATATGAAACAGATCTTAATAAACCTTTTTGTTCTACGTACAAAATTTTAAATTATAATGTATATTGTTAAGAAATCTTTAAAAGTCTTGTAAACTAATAAATAAAGTTATATAATTTCATTTGATAACGTTTGCATCAAAAGCCTTATATTTTCATACTTATTTCAATTTTATTTCTATAAGTTTTATAGATATGTATTTTTGATTTAGTTTAACAAAATAAAAATATTTGGTCGGGAGGGTTAAATATTATGAGTAATGCAGAATTTAAGGGGTTAACTATTGGTGTTCCAAAAGAAATTATGAACGGCGAAAAGAGGGTTGCAGCTACACCTGAGACAGTCGAAAAAATGGTACAAAGTGGTGCAACTGTCCTTGTTGAAAGAGGAGCAGGGGTAAATGCACTAATGGCTGATGCTGACTATGAAAAGGTTGGTGCAAAGTTAGTTGATAAAGTAGAGGAGTTATTTAATCAATCAGACATCATATTAAAGGTTAAAGAGCCAATATTCAATTCAGAAGTTGGCAAACATGAAGTTGATATGCTAAAGAAGGGACAAGTATTTATAACATTTTTACATCCTGCTGCACCAAAAAACCATGAGATGATAAAATCATTAGCTAATAGTGGAGTTACTAGCCTTACATTAGATGGAATTCCAAGAATCTCTAGAGCACAAACTATGGATGCACTAACTTCCATGAGTGCTGTAGCTGGGTATAAAAGTGTGCTTTTAGCATCTAACAGACTTACTAAATTTGTACCTATGACAGGAACAGCAGTTGGCATGATTCAACCTGCTAAGGTTGTTGTAATTGGAACAGGAGTAGCTGGCCTACAAGCAGTATCTACAGCTAAGAGATTAGGAGCTGCTGTAACAGCTGTTGACATAAGACCTGATGCTATTGAACATTCAAAAAGCTTAGGAGCTAAAGTTTTAGATCCAGGGGTACCTGCTGATGTTGCAATAGGAAAGGGTGGGTATGCAAATAGCTTACCATCTGAGTGGCTTCTAAAAGAACGTGAAAATATTAAAGATCTTGTTATAGATGCTGATATAGTAATAGCGACTGCATTGGTACCTGGAAAACTAGCACCAGTACTTATCACAGAAGAAATGGTTAAAAGTATGAGACCAGGCTCAGTTATTATGGACGTTTCAATAGACCAAGGTGGTAACTGTGAGCTTTCAGAAAGTGGAGTAATAGCTGAATACTATGGAGTAACAGTTAATGGTACTAATAATATACCAGGTATGATGGCGACAAGCTCTACTTGGATGTTTGCAAAAAATGTTTACAATTTAATAGCAGCTTTTATTAAAGAAGGAAAATTTTTGATAGACAGAGAAGACGAAATAATCGCTTCAACATTGGTAACCATGGATGGAGAATTACTTCATGCTGGTGCAAGAGAGGCTATGGGTTTAAAGTAAGGAGTGAATGATATGAATCCGTGGATATTAATCGTTATATTTGTAGTTGCATCGTACTTAGGATATAAAATTATTAAGGAAATCCCTACATTACTTCATACTCCATTAATGTCAGGTTCAAATGCTATTTCTGGAGTAACAATATTGGGTTCCTTAGTCTCTACAGCCTTTGCAGTATCATTGGGAAGCAAGATAATAGGTTTTATCGCTATTGTGTTTGCCACCATTAATCTTTTAGGTGGGTTTCTAGTAACAGACAGAATGCTAAAGATGTTCAATAAAAATTAATGGGGTGTAGTTTTATGGGGGGTTATCAGGTTATTTCTATTGTATTATCTATACTAGTTTTAATAGGTATAAAGCTTATGAGCTCACCAAAAACCGCAAGACAAGGGAATGCTCTAAGCGCACTAGCTATGTTATTAGCTATTATAAGTATTATGTTGTACAATGAGGTACTTACAGTACCATTACTGTGGGCTGGAATAGCAGTAGGTGGAACAATTGGATGCATCTTAGCATATAAAGTTAAAATGATTCAAATGCCTCAAATGGTAGCACTATTAAACGGATTAGGTGGAGGTGCTTCATTATTTGTAGTGCTTGTTGAGATTTCTAACAACCTAACATATATGGCTGTATTTAGTAAAGTTTCAGGACTTTTGGCATTAATGGTAGGAGGAATAACATTAAGTGGTAGTCTTATAGCAGCAGGAAAACTAGATAGAAAAATTCCTCAAAAACCTGTTTCTTTACCGGGTGATAAGGTGATTTCAGCACTTATTATGATTGCATTTGCTGTATTAATAGTTCTATCAGCAATATGTTCAAATTTAACATTATTAGCTATTGCTATCATAACGGCTTTGATTTCTCTTATTTATGGAGTTATGTTTGCAATGAGAGTTGGTGGTGGTGACATGCCTATTACAATATCACTACTAAATTCTTTCTCAGGGCTTGCAGCTTCTATATCAGGACTTACAATTGGTGATCCTTTACTGGTATCTGTAGGTGCAATAGTAGGGGCTTCTGGATTGATTCTTACACAGATCATGTGTAGAGCTATGAATAGGTCTTTGCTAGATGTACTAAATGGAGCAGCACGTAAGAAAAAAACAGTTTCAAATAATGAGACTACAACTTCACATGAAGTAAGAGTTATAGAAGAAAAAATAAATATTAAAGCGCCAAAAGCACCAAGAATAAAATCAGTTGAAGAAATAATAGATGAAGCTAAGAAGATAATAATAGTACCAGGCTATGGTATGGCAGTAGCACAAGCACAGAACCAAGTAAAAACATTATTTGATTTATTAGAATCAAAGGGTAAAGAAGTAAACTTTGCAATACATCCAGTAGCAGGAAGAATGCCAGGTCATATGAATGTACTACTTGCTGAAGTAGATATATCATATGATAAGCTTAAGGAAATGGATGAAATTAATGATAAATTCAAAGAGACAGATGTAGTAATAGTCATAGGAGCCTCAGACGTAGTAAATCCAGCTGCCAATACAGCAGAAGGCACACCAATCTACGGAATGCCAGTATTAAATACAGAAGAGGCAAAACATGTAATAGTATTTAACCTAGATGACAAGCCAGGGTATTCAGGAGTAGATAATGCTCTATATACAATGGAACATGTTCAATTAATAACTGGAAATGCTTCTGAAACCGTTAATGAATTTAATTTAAAGATTGCAAAGTGAATATTCACTAAAAAACTGACTTGAACTCTCGTTCATTGTCGGTTTTTTATATTATGCATAATATTATTTTCTATCACCTGAAATTAACATGAATCATATAAATATAAATAAATTTTAAATATAATGTATATAATGATAAATAGTAATTGCATAATTATAATTCAGTTTGCATTTAGTATTCTTAGTAAACTAGACTAAGTTTCATATTTTTGTAAACAATATGATTAGGTGTTTCTGATTTTGTTTATGCATTTTTTTATTTGACTATTATAATCAATTAAACTCGAGGTGATATCATGAGAATACCAAACCATATTGGTGTTATACCAGATGGGAATAGAAGATGGGCAGAATCTAAAGGAATGACTAGGGAAAGAGGATATGTTGAAGGTCTGGATCCAGGAGTGGTCCTCTTTAGATTGTGCAAAGAAGCAGGAGTAAAGGAACTTACTTATTATGGGTTTACTACTGATAATACTAAAAGGCCGGTATTACAAAGAAAAGCATTTACAGAAGCTTGTATTAAAGCAGTAGAAATGCTTGCAAAGGAGGATGCTTCATTACTAGTAGTAGGAAACACAGAATCTCCAATGTTTCCAAAAGAATTATTATCATATACAACTAGAAAGACTTTCGGAAATGGTAGCATGAAGGTTAATTTTTTGGTAAACTATGGTTGGGAGTGGGATTTGAATCAGTTAAAGAAATCAAACGACAAAAGAAAGAATATACAAAAGCATATCAAATCTAACGATGTATCACGTGTAGATTTAATAATCCGATGGGGCGGAAGAAGAAGATTAAGTGGTTTCTTACCAGTCCAATCAATTTACGCAGATTTTTATGTAATAGATGAATACTGGCCTAGTTTTAAAAATGAACATTTTTTCCAGGCTTTAGATTGGTATAATGGTCAGGATATAACACTAGGTGGTTAACAAAAAAGGCCCTTGTAATAATTTTTAATTCAATATAGACTATATAATATAAATATTTACAACTGATCAATTGCATGCTATTGGTAAACAAGAGTAGAATATAATTAAAATAAGAAAGATTTAAGAAAGATTTTGGGGTGATAGAATGAGATCAAAAAAAATAGCAGATTTTAATGTCAATGATCGTATTGAAGGATACTATTTAATTAAGGAAATTGAGGTTAAAACTACTTCTAATGGAAATAATTTTTTAGACATAGTTTTTTGCGACAATACTGGAGATATTAATGGAAAGCTATGGGATTGTACTGAGGAAGATATAATAAATTATAAAAGAGACTCCATAGTAAAAATTAGGGGAGATGTAAGTGAGTGGCAAGGTAGAAAACAAGTCAGAGTATCTCTCATGAGACTAAGAAAAGATACAGACACCATAAATCTAGAGGACTATGTACAAGCTGCCCCCTATGAATCAGATTATATGTATAAACAGCTAACATACTACATAAATAAAATAGAGAATGAAGATATTTCAAAACTAGTTATTGAAATAGTGAACATGTATAAGGAAAAACTACTATTTTATCCAGCAGCAAAACAAAACCATCATGCTATTCGTTCAGGGCTTCTTTATCACATTATGAGAATGCTAATGACTGCAGAGCGTCTTATGGAGATATATACTAACATTAATAAAGATCTCCTTTATGCAGGAATTATATTGCATGATATAGCTAAGATTGATGAAATGAGTGCAAATCAATTAGGAATTGTATCAGATTATACTGTTGAAGGACAGCTATTAGGACATATTATACAAGGAATAAAGATTATTGATAATGTAGCTAATAGGCTAGAACTCAAAAGTGAAGTCTCAGTGCTTTTACAGCATTTACTACTATCCCATCATTATGAACCAGAATTTGGAAGCCCTAAAAGACCGATGATTCCTGAAGGAGAGCTTTTACATTATATTGACATTATAGATGCACGGATGTATGATATGGAGAAAGCATTATCTACTATTGAAACTGGTGAATTTACAGATAAAATTTGGGTTCTAGATAATAGAAGGCTATACAAATCTGAGCTTAACAGTTCTAACACCAAGCATGAAGAAAGTACTATTGATGTAGGTATGAAAAAAATTTGTGTAGTAGATAATGATGAGATTTTTGACTCTAATGTTCTATCAGAAATTAATGAATAAGATATGTTTTAACTATTAGAAAGGAAGTTATAGAATGCATATTATTATTGTAGGTGCAGGTAAGCTTGGTTATATTTTAGCAGAATGTCTTTCGCAAAACGATAACAATGTAGTATTGATTGATAGCAATGAAAAGGTTCTTGAAAGGGCTAATAGTCAATTAGATGTACTAACATTTAAGGGTAATGGAGCCCAAATATCAGTACTAGAAGGTTTCAATATTAAAAATGCAGATTTATTAATCGCTACTACTGATAATGATGATACAAATATGTTAATATGCTACTTGGCTAAAAAGCTAGGATGTAAAAGGGTAGTAGCTAGAATAAGGGATCCAGAATACTCTGATCAAGTTGACACATTAAAGAAACAGCTAGATATTGATTATGTAGCAAATCCAGAGTTAGTTATGGCTAAAGAAATAG
>JBBAFY010000084.1:0-10064 GCA_041655135.1 Tissierellales bacterium | reverse complement strand
CTCTAGAAGCTAGAAGGGCTGCCTTTGATTTGCCCAGCGTTATCTTTCTGCCATAAAGGGTGCACCGGGGAGGAAGCCCAAATACGCGTCAAATGATGAAGGGAAGGCCACCAGCTCCAGCTCCCTACCAGGGTCGGTAGCGTAGGTGGCAATGACCCCTTCCTCCCGGAGAACATGGTTTCGAGTGTACCCGGCACCATGGAGCCTCTCGATTACAGCTGCCACCTCCTCTACCTCGCGTGAGCCAAGCGCAACGTTCACAATGCCTTGGTCAGAGGTACGGTAGTCTGTTGGGCGTGGACGCCCGAGTGGACTGGTGTATTCAACAACTTCCAGATAGACACTCCCAACGGGAATGATAAGACTCTCAGCTTCGGCTCCCGCTAGCCCCCATAGAGCCTCATGGCTGGGCTGATGAAGGCTATTGTCCGATGTTGGTGACAAGCCAACGATATCTCTATAAAACACCAAGGCTTCATCTAGACTGGCTACGGAGCTGGTAGCGTACAGCAGACGCGGGTATAAGGTATCAATACTGTCACCTGGACTAGCAGTCTCTTCAATAATCTCGACAATATTGCCTACAAAGGGATCGCGAAATGCCACTCGCTTACCCTTACTATCCGTGATTACTTCTCCCAAAGGAGTTATACCATTGCGAGCCAGCGCCGTTAGCGATGCCTCCAGGGAAGCAACGACAATACCCAGCCTAACCCAGCCATGGTCACAGGGCTGCCAGTCAGCGTGCAGCGGTCTCTGCGCCGGTATACTGTGGTGAAAAAACTCCAACTGAAACAATGGCTGGGCGCCCACCATCCACCAAATCAGGGTACGGGCATCATTACCAAGGTTCTGGATCTTGATCGCTTCACCCCAGAGGGCTTGGGAACCTGCATTTCTAAAGCCGAACACTTCTGAATATAGTCTCAAACTACCTGCTATATCTGCTGTGTTCATTCCTACCTGGATAACATTCAACATGCCAAAGTCCTTCTAGTAGACATCTCATCTGCTGTTATGGCTTTATTGTCAATTGCCTCGATCGGGCCGATACCCGGCGATGTACCGATCAATCATATCGTGGTACTGAGCAACCCTTCGCTCCTGATTGGCAAGAATAGCACCTCGATAGCCGCGTGAGTGCATGGCTTTCTGCTGCCCGACCATCACCCAAGCATCCCCGTCAAGCACAACACCAAGGCTCTTTTCACCATAATTGACAAACTCCCGCTCTACTCGTTCGACACCTGTTGCCCCCTCCAAGGTCAACAGAGAGTCAAAAGAGTTGTCGGCACCAAAGCTATAATACCAACAGTCGAAAATACATTTTTCAGGGTCCTTTGCATCGGGCAAAGCACGTAGAAACAACATGCCATCGGGGTTCAGAGACGTAGCAAAGTTGGGAAACACAGTGTAGTGGAAAGTATCGGTGAGCTGATCATCGGAGAGTTTTTCGTAATGGATAAACCCTCGCTCAACACCCAGTTTTCGTTTTTGTTGCTGTACCGCTTGGCGGGTCTCGTATTCCCGCCCCCGGAAATCATCCGGGTCGAGATCCCAGCGCTGTAGTTCGGCTGCAATAGGCTCAGTCATCAAAGGTTTGTGAGCGGGCAGACGCCGGGAGGGGATACAACATTTAGTCTGCCCCAGAGCATGACCATTTTTGAATAGTTCAATGCGGGTTTCCCGGTAGCTATCTTCAGCATACTCAATGCCTTCTGGATGAGCTGTGGGAACATGATAGGTTTCGTGAAAATTATCCAGCAACAGCTTCCAGTTACACGGCATATGCACCGAGGTAGCCTGTACCCGGTTCATATGTTCAAGAGGGTAAGCCTGCCATTCATCAAAAATCTCACCCAGGAACTCACGCAGTGAGGCACACTGCGGATCCATATTGACCCACACAAACCCGGCAAATACATCGCATGACACCTCTACCAAGGAAGCCCTCGAGCAGGGATTACCTCCGGCAAAGTCCTCGGGATCTTGAGCGTAACTGCAAGTGCCATCCAGCTCAAAACGCCAGCTGTGATACGGACAGGTAAAAGCGGGCAGGCTGCCTTCAGACTCAATCATCAGTTTATTGCCGCGGTGCTGGCAAACATTGTAGAACGCTTTGATAGTGCCATCATCCTGGCGCACAATCAGAATCGATTCCCGACCAATATCCTCGACAAAGTAGTCACCCGGTGCGGGCATATCCTCTGCCCGCACCGTAATCAGCCAGCTTGTAGTCCAAACATTTTCCCACTCTGCTTCCATAAAAGCTGCTGAGGTATAACGCTCGCCCATCAGCAATGGAGAAAGTGGCGATCTCGACTGGGACATATTTTTATCCTCTTTATTTCATCAGACTGGCATCAACCGTACCACCAAATCAGCCGAGCTGTCTCACAGCCTCTTCTTCAATAAAGATAGGCTGCGATGACTACAATGGCATCAAAGCTACTCTTTAAGATGAGCTGTGGCCTTTTCAGCAATTTCTGCGAGCTCGGCAAGACTAGGGTTACGACGCAAGGTCAGTCCACCATTGACCTGGAGATTTTGCCCGCTCATGAAGCATTCGTCATTGGCCAGCCAAGCCGCTGCCGCAGCAATGTCTTCCACTGTACCAACCCGACCCAGAGGGTACTCTTTTCGGAAAGCCTCAATAAACTCCGGGATGCTAAAGGCATCGCCGGCCATTGGGGTTTCGGTCAGTCCAGGCGAAATGGAGTTGGCACGAATTCCTCGGTGTCCAAACTCATTGGCAACGGTGCGTACCACATGGTCAATACCGGCTTTGGTTCCCATGTAAGCAGCGTGTTGCTCCAACTGAATAGTGGCCGTTGCCGATGATATCTGAATGATGGAGCCGCCCCCTGTCATATGCTTGACCATGGCCTGCAGAAAAAAGAAGGGGCCTTTGAATTGGGTCGCTACCATTCGATCAAGGTCTTCTTCCGTATTGTCCTCGAAAGGTTTGAGCAGTCCCCAACCCGTGGCATTAACACCGATATCCAGCTTACCGAACTGCTCTCTTGCAGCCGCTGCCGAGGCAAAAACCTGATCACGGTTGCTGATATCCACCAAGTGATAACCACCACCGTGCTGAGCCACAAATTCCTTCATGACGTCTTCGTGACGGCCTGTAATCATTACTGTCGCACCCTCGGCAATCAAACGCCGAGCAATAGCTTGACCCATATTGTTCTTGCCTGCCGCACCGTAAACAATCGCGACCTTACCGCTTAATGTACCCATAACACTACTCCTGTCTTCTTTATACTCACTGATGTGAAGTTTTTACTGCTCTATAGTCGATGTTGGATCAAAATCAGATGTCACATGCTGCCGGGTAATACGCAAATGCTCTATGCGCCACTGCCCATCCTGTTTAATGTATGTTTCGTGATAGTGTCCTTGGCCATGAAAGCAGCCTGCGGGGGTATATAGCCAATCTTCCATAGGCCACAACCCCGTTGCTAGCTCAGGCCCTTGCAATTCAATCAGTGGGCTATGGCCATAATGCATGCTCACCATATTGGCCAGACCTTCGCTGGCATAGGCCACAATAGCATCCACTCCTTGGAGCGGTGGCTCACTATGCATGGGATCCACCTCAGGGCCATTAAAAGCCGCCCGTATGTCAAATACGGCATCAGTGGTAAATACGCTGCGTAGTTGCGTCCAATCCTTGAAATCCATAGCACGAAAGTAGCGTGCCTTGAGCTGTTTGATTTCTTCAATAGCCACTAATTTTTCTACATCATTCATGACTTAGCCCCATCTTCGTGTAGATCAATCAACGCGCTTGATAACCGCCACCACCTCCGAGCGTGGGCACAGGTATCATACGTATTTGAGTATGCAGCTATCAGTCGCCGTTGTAGCCGCTGATATGTTTTGCCGCCAACCAAGCAAAAACCATGGCAGGACCAAGGGTAGCTCCCGGCCCTGGATAAGTGGGCATAATCGCCGCCGTACAGTTACCTGACGCATACAGCCCCTCGAGCGGTTTTCCGTTAGCTTTCAGAACCTGGCCGTGATCATTAATGACCAGACCACCCTGAGTACCAATATCGCCTGGATCTACTCGCAAGGCATAGAATGGTGCCTCAACCAGGGGAGCCAGGTTGGGATTGGGCTTAATGTCCGGATCACCGTAATAACGGTCATAGGCACTTTCGCCACGATGAAACTCCTCATCAGTACCAGTTGCCGCATAGCCATTGAGACGTTCAATAGTAGCGGTCAAATTGTCGGCGTGGATACCAGCTTTCACGGCCAGCTCTTTAATTGAATTAGCCCGAGTCACAAACCCATTGCGAGTCCAGGCTTTGGGCCAACTCCAATCTGGGCGAGTGCGCGCAGTAAGCAAAGGGCCAACAATATATTTACGCCGTACTCTCGCATCAAACACTAGCCAGGTGGGTGCGCAGGGGTTGTCGTCTTGGTGCGCTGCGTAGAGCTTGTCTTGCATGGTCATATAGTTCTCAGACTCATTGACAAGTCGTTTACCATTGCTGTTGACAAGGCACGAACCAGGAAAGGACTTTTCCATGATGATCAGCCGCGGAATTTCTTCGCCGGGAACGCTAGCGGTCATGCACCACCAGCCCTTGCCCATCAGGTCGGTAGCAGCCCCCAACTTCATGGCTGCATTGAGAGCGTCACCCGTATTAGTCTTAACACCTGCACTCCAGGCATTGCTCGTAGGCTTGGGCAGATACTGCTCGCGCATGGGTTGGTTGTGTTCAAAGCCTCCAGCTGTCAGGATCACTCCTTTGCGGGCTTCAACCCGACACACCTTGCCGTCACGCATAATCACGGCACCGACCACCCGGCCATTTTCCTCTACCAGCTCAGTCAGTGGCGCTTTCAACCACATGGGTACGCCACGCTCCTTAAGCGACAAATAGAGGCGGGCCACCCCTGCCCCTCCGACCTTGCGTGTACGATCATAGCGTGAGCGCAGGCGCCAAGGAATATCCAAAGCATAACCTAACAGTACTTTCAACAAAGTACCTTGCCACCCCTTGAGCTTGACTGTGATGGCATTAGCTTCTTTGAGCGTTAGGGGGATACGGTTGGCTAAATACCAGAGCGGGTGGCTGTGGCTAACCAGGTCGTTGTCATCCCCTAGAAGAGTGGAATCGAAAGGTTCAGACTCAAGAGCTCTGTTGCCAATCCTGGCACCAGGGACGTTGGCGTGATAGTCCGGGTACATCGACAAAGACATATACCGAGCGTGTGAATGCTCGTGGAGAAAGTCGATCATCCTTGGCCCGTTTTCAAGATAAGTGCGGATCATATCATCGCGACGAATCTCATCTGGCACTGTCCTCCGTAGATAAGCGTGAGCCTCTTCAATGGAGTCATCCTGGCCAAGGGCTCGTGCATAGCGGTTGCAAGGAATCCAAACCACCCCACCAGATAGAGCACTGGTACCGCCAAACTTTTCACCTTTTTCAATTAATAAGACATCTCCAGCACCCATTTGGTGCGCAGACAAAGCAGCTGTTAAGCCCCCCAATCCACTGCCAACCACAAGCACATCGACACTATGATCCCACATTGTTGATTTCTCCTTATTGATACCTCGGCGTACTGCATTGGCTATTATTAATTTGTATATTCAGTTGTTTTGGTTGTAGCACTAGCCGCCGCACGGCGACCAGAGAAGACAGTATCAGCTAGGGACAAGCCACTCATATATGCCGTTGAGCACAACCCTACTGCCGCGCGGCCAGCAGCATAAAGTCCTTCAATGCACGAACCATCAGTACGCTTTACTGCACCGGTTCCCTCGTCGACACTCAGTCCTCCCAGTGTAAATGCTGAAGTGGCACCAAATCGATTATGGGTCGACACATTGATAGCGTACCAACCGGTGTCACCGAGTACAGCACAGTTTGCTGGTTGCTTCCCCAGAGAATCAGCGCGATTTTCAGTAATATCCTCATTGTATTGCGCCATCGTGCATTTCAGTTGATGAGAATCAATGCCACATTTTTCGGCGAGCTTCTCTAAGGTAGCGGCTCGACGAGTTTTGCCCAAAGTAATATTGATCAAGGCAGGTAAGCCCCAATAGAAAAACATGCCGAACCCGAGAGAGAAGGCATCTTTGATACCCTGCCAAAAAGTTCTTTTATCTGTTATCAGCCAAGCAGAGCCGCTGTCAGACTGTCGAATAATGGCATTGCCAACTGTGCCAATATAGGCATCCTCGTTAACAAAGCGCTTACCCTCACGATTGATCAGTAGGCCGTGCAGGAAAGCCTCTGGCGGCGACAGTGAGCGACCGATAAAGGTGTTTTCCATCAAAGCAGTAGCCCCACCTGCAGTTGTACCTAGCGCAATACCACTACCGTCACACCCCATTGACCCCATTCGCATTAGGGCCGGATACACAGCTGCCAAGTCCGGGCGATGGCGCGTCAGGTGCTCCATTCCATAGATGAACCCACCTGTGGCAAGTACGACACCGCGAGTAGCACGAACACGTATCCGCTTAGCGCCGGAGCTTTCTTCAAGCATCCGGCATTGAGCGATCGCTCGTTCAGCACGCTTGCCATTGAGGGGCAAAATTGGATTTACTTTACGATAGAGCTTTTGGTGCTCTTTTACCCTTTCTTCTGGAAGCAAGTCGGCCTCCAGTCCTACCACCGCTCCACTCTGATCTACTATCAACCGTCTTACCGGAGCGTGGCTGATGAGCTTTGCACCTTTGGTCAAAGCCGATCGACGAAGTGCATCAAAATAAATACGGCCGGTAAAACCCTTGCCCACAGTGCGATGGCCACGGGGGGCAGGCTTCGCTATAGCTGCATAAGTTGGAAGTTTTTCATTACCACAGAAATAGAGAAACTTACCTTCTGGAGGATAAGTAGCCTTTCCTGTGTATAGGCTACTATCAAATTCAACCCCCTGACTTGTCAGCCACGCCAGATTGGCGGCACTGCTGTCACAAAAATGCTGCAAGGTTTCACTGCTAACCGGCACATTTTCCAACTCCAGATAGCGGCGCATAGCCTCTGCACAATCATTGTAGCCCGCCTCTTTTTGTTGCTCAGTACCACCAGCATAGACAATGCCTCCGGATAGTGCCGTTGCGCCGCCGCCATCAAAACGGTCAAGTGCAATCACCGTAGCACCGCGCTCCAACCCTTCCAAAGCGGCAACAACTCCGGCCCCGCCAAAACCGACAATCACCAGGTCGGCTGCATTATCCCAGACTAAATCATCCGCAGAAGTAATAAACCGGCACGGCTCAACTGCAACAGTCCCCTCCATACTCTCAACCCGGCAGCGACAGGATTTTCTGCTGACCATCCCACTGAGCCGCAGTACTACGGACCATCTCAAACAGCTGGTGCACTTCAGGCTGTAGTTGAGCCAGCTCCAGGATACCCGCACTACCCATATCCACGTAGGCGACGCGACTACCCCCAGGAACATCAGCGCCCTGCAAGTTTTCCCCGCCACGAGCCTCCAACCAAGCAATGCTAGCGTCAAGATCCTCAGTAAAGGCTGCCAGGTGGTGGATACTTCCTTCCTTTGAGCGGCGCTCGGTAAAAATGCTAGGAGTATTATCGTGCTGGTAGATCAACTCGATCTGAAGGCCAGCGGAAAAGGACATGGCCGCCGTCATATTTAGGTCGAGCGGCTTACTCAGGTAATAACCATTTTCGAACACCAAGTTATCCAGAATCAGGAAAGGGCCAACCCCCATAACCTCTGTCCAGTAATCAATGGCGGCATGCAAATCATCAACCACATAGGCGATCTGCATAATGGGGCCGTAAGGCTTAGCAGTGCTGCTCATGGACGCTCCAGATAAGATTGTAGTGTCTGGTGATAGTGGCGTATGCGACTCTCATGGTAACGTGACAGAGTGACACCGGTGCGTCCGCTGGCCTTAAAACCCTTTTGTTGCAGCGCCAGATTGCCGACATCCTGGTCGTATATAAGTCGTAGCCAGTCCGGTAACTCGACAACATCGGCAAATGGTCTGTCGCCCAGATCAACCCGCTCGGCCGGTTCGGGCCGATCTTGCCCCGGCGGGACGTGCTGCAGGATAAGCATGTCAAATATAGAAGTATCGGGATCATTGCCATTGGGCAAGAAGCGATAGACTGCCGGAAAGCCAATACTGCGGAACAACACCATATTGGGGAACACGGAATACTGCATGGCATCGATCAGCTCTGCATCGGAAAGGTTCGACACAGCTTCTCCCAATTGCTCTCGCATCCCTGCAACCGCAAACGCCCTGGCACTCATGCCTTCGGGTAATTTGGGGGCATCCATGGGCGGGCGTACTGTTTCAGCAAATAAAGCATCCAGAACCTGCTGCTCGCTGGGTTTATCCTCCATAGCAGAGTTTGCTACACCAATAGCAGTAAGGAAGCGGCTTATATTCTCACCATAAAGATCGTACTGAGTATTCACGTCGTCTGAAAAAGTCATTGTCTGCCAATGAGTTTCAGTAACGTGCATGGACTCCAAGAAAGCCTCTATAGAGGCTTTCCAGTTGGAAGGCAGGATCTTACGGTAGTTGCCGACGATATACATATCCTCAAAGCGGCGTTCGGCCAAGTGGTCCGGCAACACATCGAGATAGTCTTCCAGGGGGTTTGCATCAGGATCAAAATTAATAAAAACAAAACCGCCCCACAACCCCACTTTTACTTCATCCAGATTGTGGCTGTCATCAGTGATTTGAGGGAAGTCCCAGCGGCAAGGCATTGACGTCAATGTACCGTGCAAGTCCCAAGTAAAACCGTGGAAGGGACAGCGGAGCTGTTGCAAGTGAGTATCACTGCTGCACAACTTGGTCGCGCGATGGGTACAGGAGTTGTAATAGGCTTTGATACCCTCGTCGGTACGCACCACCAGTATCGAGTAATCACCGACTTCGTACACATGAATATCGCCAGGCTCGGCTATTTGTTCCTCACGGCAGGCGAACTGCCAAATACGCGGCCACAACCGCGCCATCTCGAGATTATGGATCTCTGGACTGGTGTAAAGGGACCTGGGGCTGTCTGCTAGACCCAGATCGGAATCGATCGGCTCACGTATATCTTCTGGAGGTATACGGGTATCAGTGGCAATCAGATCCTGATAAAAGGACCATGGTTTGGCAGTCATCGTTATAATCTCCACACTGGTATACAGAGTGATTGGTTATCGGGCGTAGGCCTAGCAATCAATACTGGACACGCTTGGTAAAGCCGCCATCTACCACCAGGTTGGTGCCGGTAGTGTAGCTTGAGGCGGAACTGGCGAGAAACACAATGGCATTAGCTATTTCTTCAGGCTTGCCATAACGGCCAAAGGGTTGCTGCTCAAGGATATTGTCGTAAAGGGGTTTCATGTGGGTTTCCACTACGTTCCAATTGCCACCCTCAAAATAAGTCGGCCCTGGCGATACACAATTAACCCGGATGCGCTTGTCAGCCCAGTGTTGGCCCAGCTGTTTACCGTAGGTGATCAGCGCCGCTTTCATCGCATTGAAGGCCTGAGGGGCCAGGAACGTTTCTGTTGCTGCAGTACTGCCAAGGAATACCACTGCTGGAGCCGAAGATTTTTCAAGCCAGGGCTCGAGGGTTTCGCAGCCACGGACAGCGCCAAGCAGGTCCAGCTCTAAGCAGTTGTACCAGTGCTCATCGCTACCAACGCCGCCAGCTGCACTAGCGTTGTGAACAAAGATGTCGACACCACCCAGTGCTTCCGCAGTGCTGGCTAACCACTTTTTATAGGCCTCAGCATCGGTCATATCCAGAGCCTGAGCCACCACATTGACACCTTTCGCACGCAGCGAGGCGGCCGCCTCATCCACCTGTGCTTGATCACGGGAAAAAAAGCCAATATTCGCGCCTTCCGAGGCAAACAGCTCTGCTGTAGCACGACCAATACCCCGACTGCCGCCCGTGATAATTACGTTCATACCTTGCAGTTGATAGTTCATCGTTATTCTCCTGAGTTGAGTTGCTGCATTACGGCAGCCAGTGTGAATGAAAACCTAAAACTTCAAGTAACTGGTGTGAGACTGATTTCTATGCGCCCATCAATAA
>JBBAFY010000083.1:0-10120 GCA_041655135.1 Tissierellales bacterium | reverse complement strand
TAGAGGTTTATCTATAGGGATATCGGGACTTTATGCTAATAAAAGATCCTTAGATACAATTTCACATAATATAGCAAACGCTGACAACCCTTTGTATGTAAGGCAGCAGGCAATTCATTCTGAATCAAGATACTCAAGGCTAAGTAATTCCAATTATATTGGAACAGGAGTAGATGTACAGGAAATCAGGCAGATAAGAGATGATTTTTTAGACATGAAGATTAGAAAGGAAGCCTCAGAGTTTGGATTTTGGCTATCAAAATCTGATGTGTTTAGCCAGGTAGAGGGTATAGTGAGAGAGCTTTCAGAGGATGCCTTACAGGGAGTCATGGACAAGTTTTGGAACTCCTGGGAAGAAGTATCCAAGGTTCCAGCTAGTTTAACAGCTAGGGGACTATTGAGAGAGCGAGCTATTGAGTTTGTAGGCTCAGTTAATCATATGTACAATCAATTAGAAAGCCTGCAATTTAATCTAGATAAAAACATTCAAGATATGGTAGGAGAAGCGAATCAACTAGTTAAGGGAATAGCAGAGCTAAATACTAAAATAACCACAGCAGAGGCTATGGGCTCCACAGCCAATGATTATAGAGATACGAGAAATGGATACTTAGATAGATTGTCACAGATTATAAAAGCAGACACCTATACTAGCAGCAATGGTTCAGTAAATGTGGTGCTTGGTGGAAATCATATAGTATCAGATGGAAGCTTCAGACAGCTAGAAGCTAAAAACAATGGAAGCCCATTTGTAGATGTGCACTGGGCAGATACTGGAGAAATGCTGTCAGAGGAAAGAGATATCAGAGGTGGAGAACTCCTAGGATTGATATATGCTAGAGGTAACTATGACCAAGAAAAAGACATAGCTGATGTGACAGAATACAAGTATATAATACCTACTATAAAGAAACAGCTTGATGAGTATGTAAAGGGAATAGCGGAGTCTTTAAATACTTTGCATAAAGAAGGATATACTCTTACTGGGAAACATGGGAAAGTTTTTTTTGAACAGCAGGACACTAGTAAATCCTCTTGGGCAGGGAATATTAAGCTAAGCGATGCCATAGACTCATTAAGTGAAATAGCAGTTTCAAGTGGGGTTATATCTGATACAGAGCCCAGAGAAATTGGAGACGGGAAAATAGCAGAAGATATAGCTAAGTTAAGATATTCAGGAATTTTTAATGATGGTAGAACTACTCCAGACAATTACTACAGAGACATAATAACTGATTTTGGTATATCTGCCAACGAAGCTATGACAATGAAGAATGCTCATGAAATGGTGATAAATCAAATTGATGATAGAAGGAATTCATTATCTGGAGTTTCCTTAGATGAAGAGATGACAGAAATGATTAAATTTCAGCACGCATACAATGCCAACGCAAGGCTTATAAATGCCATAGATGAAATGGTAGAACAAATAGTGAACAGAATGGGAATAGTAGGGAGGTAGGTGAATAAATGAGTTGGATAGGATTCAATACAGCAGTTTCAGGGTTGTTAACTAGTCAGAGAAAACTACATATTACAAATCATAATATAGCAAATGCAAATACAGAAGGTTATTCTAGACAAATAGCCACTCAAAATGCCACTGTTCCACATCGCTTGCCAGGTATAGGATTTGTAGGAACAGGTACAGATATTACTTCCATAGATAGAGTAAGGGATTCATACCTTGACTATAAATATAGAACAGAAAATGCTCCTTTAGGTGAGTGGGAGATAAAGAGAAATACACTCTTAGATATAGAGCACATATTGAAGGAAACAGAGGACGAAGGCTTAAGTAAATATGTAGATGATTTTTTTAAATCTCTAGAGGACTTAAGCAAGAACCCAAGCGATGATTCTTATAGAGTTGCAGTTAGAGAAAAGGCTATATCAATGACAAATCATCTAAATGAAACTGCCACTAAGCTATATAACCTTGAGAGAGATGTAAACTATCAAATAAATGCTCAGGTTAAAAAGGTAAATGATATAGGCTCACAGATAAGAAATTTAAATGAACAGATATATAAGCTAGAGATAGATGGTAATAAAGCTAATGATTTAAGGGATCAAAGAGACTTGCTAATAAGTGAACTATCTAAGCTAGTAAATGTACAGGTAACTGAACAAGACGGGAAGCTAAAGGTATCCATAGGAGGAGCGTCTTTAGTAGAACATTCCAATCTAAGCAGATTACAAGACCCACCAAGAACTGTGGTAAGTGAAATAAGTGGTGAAAAGCTTGTGCAGGTTGAATGGGAAAACGGAAATAAGCTAGCACTAAAATCAGGAGAAATCAAAGGTCTATTAGATGTAAGAGATGGATCAGGGGTTAATGGTCAATACGGTGGAATACCATATTATGTGGAAAGACTTAATGACTTTGCAGATATATTTGCTAAGAAAATAAATGAGGTACATAGCCTAGGATATAATGCCAACGGTGCAAGTGGAATTAACTTGTTTTATCAACCAATGGATGACTCAACGGCTCCACCAACAGAAATACCTATAAGTGCAGCAACGATAAAAATAGATCCTAGAATAATAGAAAGCTTAGATAATATAGCAGCAGGAAAGTATTCCAATGAGGCAGATGATAATAACAATATTTTAGATATAATAGGGCTTAGAGAAAGCAAGAGTTTCTTTAGTGGAAGCAAGCATTCCCAAGGGACTCCAGAGGATTATATTACATCAATACTATCTACACTTGGTGTAGATAGTCAGAGTGCAATAAGAATGCAAGATAACCAAAAACTTATATTAAGCGGCATCGAAACTAGAATAGAGTCAGTTTCTTCTGTAGATCCAGATGAAGAAATGGCAGACATGGTTAGATTTATGAAAACATATACTGCATCAGCAAAAATGATAAGTACACTAGATGCTATATTTGATATAACAGTAAACAGATTAGGTCTTGTAGGGAGGTAGAATGAATTGAGAATAACAAACAGTATGCTAGTCAGAAACATGATGACCAATCTAAATAAAAATATGAGAAGAATGAGCAAGTTTCAAGAGCAATACCAATCAGGAAAAATGTTTCAGCTTCCCTCAGATAATCCAATAGGAGTATCGAAAAGCTTGAAGCTATACACAGATAAATCTAAAATAGAGCAATATAAAACTAACCTTAGAGACGCTATGGCTTGGATGTATACTACAGAGGATTCACTAGACCAAATCGGGGAAGTAATGAAAAGAACAAGTAAATTAACAATAAAGGCAGCAAACAGTACATATTCAGATGACGACTTGTTAGCCATTAGAGCAGAGATGGAAGAACTTAAAAATCAAGTAATTCAGGCAGCTAACACTACTCATGCAGGACGTCATGTGTTTTCAGGATACAAGACAGATAAGCCTTTATTAAATGAAGATGGGGAATATAATATCGACCTTTCGAGCACAGATATTTCAACCTATAATGTGGGTGTGTCGGAGAATATTGCAGTAAATACAGTGGGGATTAAAGTTTTTGGAACAACTAAAGATACTGATAACTATAAAGCAGGTAGTGTTACTGAGGGAGACGGCACACCAAATTCAGCAGATAAATCATATGTCATACAGGTTTTTGATGATATAATTGGAGCATTAGAATCTGATCCACCAAACACAGATGCACTAAGACAAAATATTGGTGCAGTAGAAGATATCTTAAAAAACACTCTACAAGTAAGAGCAGAGATAGGTGCAAAATCTAATAGATTGGAAATGACACAGAAAAGACTAGATTCAGACGCTATAAACTTCACTAGACTGCTATCAGAAAACGAAGATGCAGACATAGCGGAGGTTATCATGAACTTTAAAATGGCAGAGAGTGTATATCTAGCATCTATGTCAGCAGGTGCCAGAATAATACAGCCAAGCCTAATAGATTTTTTAAGATAGTAGGTGATAAGCTTGCCTTTATCAATAACAACAATAAAAGGTCAAATAGGTATCAAAACAACAAATGCATATCTGGACGTAAGGCAGCCTAAGGGCGAACAATCTATAAGGCAAATAAAAGCACAAATGATAGTGGATAGACAACTACCTAAAGTACTTATAGATCAATCTCAACCCTTTGCAGAAGCAGGAAGAAAACCGTGGTCACAGGTAGCTGCTGAATATGCACAGATGGGCAGACAACAGGCTATAGAAGGCATAGCCAGAATAGTAGATGATGGAAATAGAATGGCTATGATACAAAGAAAAATGCCTGAAGCCATTCCAGAGATAGCTCTTAAAAACTCAACACCTAAACAGCATGAGTTTAACTTTGGCATGATACCAACTAGCAGGCCAAGGATAGAGGTAACAGGTCATTTAAATATTGATTGGCAAATAGGGGGAGTGGAATACAATTTCACCCCAAGGAGACCAGTAGCAGATTATCATCCAGGTAAAGCAGAAATATATATGGAACAGTATCCACAAATTAATTTCAAGTATATAGATAATAGAGTATAGGGAATGGCATTAGCCATTCCCTAATTTAAAATATTCAGAGTGAAACGAGTATGAGTGTCATTCTGAGCACTAGCGAAGAATCTTTATTTAAGGAGGAAAATATGAAACTAACAACAAAATACTTTGGAGAAATAGAAATTGACTCCAAAAAAGTCATTAACTTTATTGACGGTATCCCAGGATTCGATGACCAAAAGAGATTCATAATAATTGACAGTCCAGATGAAGAAGTACCCTTTAAATGGCTTCAATCAATAGATGAGCCAGAACTAGCTTTTATTATAATAGACCCTTTTATTTTCAAAGATGATTATGAGTTCGACCTGCCAAAACATATTACAGAAAAGCTTAAAATAAAAGAACAAAAAGAAGTATTAGTTTACTCAATAGTAGTCATACCAGAAGATATCACACAAATGACAGCTAATCTACTAGGACCTGTAATTATCAATATAAAGGAAATGCTAGGAAAGCAGATAGTATTAGAAGACAACAGATACACTACCAAGCATTTTATCTTAGAAAATGCAAAAGATAAAGGTAAGGAGGAGTAATATATGCTAATACTTACCAGAAAGATAAATGAGAGTATAGTTATAAATGATAATATTGAAATAATTATTACGGGAATTGAGGATGGGAAGGTAAAATTGGGTATAAAAGCACCAAAGGATATAGAGATACACAGAAAAGAGATATATGAAAATATAATGGCAGAAAATAAAGATGCTGCACAATCCAAAGCAATAGATTTTTCGGAATTAGGTCAACTATTAAGAAAGTCTAAGCTCTAGTAAAGTAGACATGCAAAATCTAAATCTTTAGAAATTAATAAACTGATAGAGGTGAGAAAATGGATATTGAAACTGAAGCTATGTTTTTTGCGGAAGAAAACCCGATTCTACAGGATAAGAGAGCACAAGAAACATGGAAAGTAATAATTGCAGATGACGAAGAAGGAGTACATCAGATAACAAAAATGGTTCTTAGTGACTTTGAGCTATTCGGCAAAAAAATTGACTTTATTAGCACATTTTCAGGTGAGGAAACAAAGAGAGCAATAATAGAAAATCCAGACACAGCACTTATACTATTAGATGTAGTCATGGAGACAGACAATGCAGGGCTTAAAGTAGCCAAATACATAAGAGAAGAGCTTAAAAATAACCTTGTAAGAATAGTGCTTAGGACAGGCTATCCGGGACAAGCACCTGAAAGAAAGGTGATAATTGACTACGATATAAATGACTACAAAGAAAAAACAGAACTCACTTCTCAAAAGCTTTTTACTACTATTGTCACAGCCTTAAGATCATATAAGGATATTTTAGTCATAGAAGAAAATAGGAGGGCACTAGAGAAGCTTATTGAATCTTCGCCTAAAATATTCGAACTCCAATCCTTAGGAAAATTCGTATCTGCGGTATTATCCCAGATGATTTCCATAATGAACCTTAGCAAAAATACTATATTTTATAGTACAGCAGGATTTGCTGCAACAAGAGATTTGACTACAGGAGATTTTAAAATTTTAGCAGCAGCAGGAAACTATATAAATGAGGTTCAAAAAAACATAAGAGATGCTTTAAAGCCTAATATTATCTCTTTCGTAGAAAAAGCCTTAACAAAAAAAGAAAGTATTCTTGAAGAAGGTAGATATATTGCATATTTTAGAAGTAAAAATGGAGCAGAAAATATTATTT
Source organism: Tissierellales bacterium (assembly GCA_041655135.1). Classification (GTDB taxonomy): domain Bacteria; phylum Bacillota; class Clostridia; order Tissierellales; family Proteiniboraceae; genus Proteiniborus. The sequence goes on along the minus strand of JBBAFY010000083.1, from coordinate 3,947 downwards.
ATACAGAAATAAATAAAGAACTTAATCCCTTAGACAAGAATCTAATAAATCTGTTTTGCAATAACGTTTCCATAGCCTTTGATAACCTATATCTAAACAAGGAAATAGAAGATACTCAAAAAGAAATAATCTATACATTAGGAGAGGTTACAGAAGGTAGGTCGATGGATATAGGAAATCATATCAAAAAGGTGTCAAAATACTGTGAACTTTTGGCATCTAAATGCGGCTTGCCTGAAGAAGAGGTAGAAGTAATTAAAATAGCGTCTCCAATACATGATATCGGAAAAATAGTTGTTTCAGATGCTATACTAAACAAGCCTGGCAAACTGACACCAGAGGAATTTGAAATAATTAAGGAACACTCAATGACAGGCTACAATCTATTAAAAGGTTCTAACAGGAAAATACTAAAGGTAGCAGCAATCATAGCTAGAGACCATCATGAAAAATATGATGGAACAGGATATCCAAGGGGACTAAAAGGAGAAGAAATACATTTATACGGTAGAATAGCTTGTGTAGCCGATGTCTTTGATGCCCTCAGCTCTAAAAGAGCATATAAAGAAGCTTGGGAGATAAGTGATATTCTCGAGTATTTTAAAAGGGAAAGAGGAGGACACTTTGATCCAAAGCTTGTAGATATTCTTATAGAAAACATGGACGAGTTCCTGGATATTAAAGCAAAAAGCGAGAGAGTATAGAGGTGATATTAGTGCCCAAAAGAATAACCCTATTTCTGAGTTTTTGCTTAATAATACTAATGCTATTTCATAGCTCCTACGCAACTGGAGAAAGCTATAGTCTGACCAAGAAAAACATATTAGTGATAAACTCATATAATAAAGGCTTAAAATGGACAGACGACATAGTCCTAGGAATAGAATCAGTGCTACAAGATAAAGCAAATATCTATGTAGAGTATATGGACACAAAAAGAATATACGATGATGAGTATTACAATAAGTTAAAAGAGCTATTTAGCTACAAGTTTAAGAATTATTCCTTTGATGCCATAATTACCTCAGATGTGAATGCTCTTGTTTTTATGACCGAACAGGGGGCAGAAATATTTCCAGACACTCCTTTAGTTTTTTGTGGAGTTAATGATGTGGAAATTCCTGAAACCCTTTTGCCTAATACAACAGGCGTAATAGAAACCATAGATATTAAGAGGAATATAGATCTAGCTTTATCCTTTCATAATAAAGCTAAAAACATATTTGTAATAAGTGATAGCAATGAAACAGGAAAAAACAACAGAGCAGAAGCAGGGGCCTTAAGCCTTCAATATAAAGACATAACCTTTCAATATGCTACAGATTTTTCAATGGATGAAATAATTGAGAAAGTAAGTAAAATGGGAGAAGAGACTATTATACTAGCTCTTTCCTATGTAAAGGATAGTCAAGGTAATATTTTCAGCTTTCAGGATGTGGCTAAGCTCGTATCTTCAAATACTAAGGCTCCATTTTACGGTACATGGGACTTTTATATAGAAAGTGGAACTATAGGAGGATATGTGGCCAGTGGATTCTACCAAGGAGAGAAAGCTGGAGAATTGACCTCGAGAATATTAGAGGGAGAGAATCCGGAAAGTATTCCCATTATAGAAAAAAGCCCTAATAAATATATTTTTGATTATGAAAAACTAAGGGAATTCGATATAAAAGAATCAAGCATACCTAAAGACTCTATTATTGTAAATAGACCGCCTTCCTTTTATGAAGAAAACAAACTTATTGTAAACCTTACAGCTAGCTTCTTGCTATTTTTAATTATTATAATCATAGTCCTACTATTAAATATTTCAAAGAGAAAAGCAATAGAAAAAGATTTGATTATAAGGACAAATGAGGTAAGAGATTTGAACATTAACCTAGAAAATAGGATAGAAGAAAGAACATTAGAGCTTCGGCAATCAAATGATAAACTAAAGGAAACCTTAGATTTACTTAAAGAAACCCAAAGATATCTTATAGAAAGAGAAAAGATAAGTGCTCTAGGAGATTTAGTCGGTGGAGTAGCTCATGAAATAAACACACCCATAGGAATTGCTTTAACAGGTGTTACATATTTAGTTGAAAATACTAAAGACATTATAGAAAAGCTAAATAATAACATCCTAAAAAAAGCCGAACTTGAAAAGTATTTATCAAGCTCTACAGACACCAATAATATCATCCAATCAAATATTAATCGTGCCTCAAAGGTAATTAGAAGCTTTAAGCAGATAGCAATTGACCAGTCAACTGGAGATTTACAAACCATTAACTTGAAAAAATACTTTGAAGATGTTGTACTAAGTCTTCATCCAGAGCTTAAGAAAACAAGGATATCTTTAGAAATAAAAGGCTCTAATGATATAGAGATAACTACATATCCAGGTGATATAGCACATATTCTAACGAACCTCATAATAAACACCATATCTCATGGCTATGAAGAATACGAAGAAGGTAAAATCATCATAACCATAGACAAAACATCTAAGGAAGCAACTATCCACTACAAAGACTTCGGCAAAGGAATCAAAAATAAAAACCTAAATAAAATCTTCGAACCATTCTTCACCACAGCCAGAGGAAAGGGAGGCACTGGGTTGGGATTAAATATAGTATACAACTTAGTGACTCAAAGACTAAAAGGAACTATAATATGTGAAAGTGTGGAAGGTAAGTATACTGAGTTTATTTTAACTATCCCACTAGAGAAAAATACTATTAAACCAGACACAGATAATTTATAAAACTGCTAAAGATTTCAACTGTTTGGCCGATAAATTATATGAGAGCAAATTAAAAAGCTTATGACTCTGGCCAGAGTGAACAAATTCTTGGCAAGGATGCCAAAACAAAAACAAAATTCAAGGAGGATTAAAAATGAGAATTAATAACAACTTAATGGCAGTTAATACTCACAGACAGTTAGGTATTACTGGTGGATACCAAACAAAATCAATGGAAAAACTATCATCAGGATTAAGAATCAACAGAGCAGGAGATGACGCGGCTGGTCTATCAATCTCTGAAAAAATGAGAAACCAAATCAGAGGACTTAATCAAGCATCAGCGAACTCACAAGATGCAATATCCCTAATCCAAACAGCTGAGGGTGCTTTAACAGAAACTCACAATATTCTTAAGAGAATGAGAGAGTTAGTAGTTAAATCTGGTAACAAAGGAACATTGGAAACAGAAGATACTCAAGCTATTCAAGATGAAATCAAAGAATTAAATACAGAATTGGATGGTATTGCTCTACGTACTGAATTCAATGGTAAGAAACTACTTAGTGGTGGATTTAATGGAACATTCCAAATAGGTGCTAACGATACACAAACATTATCATTATCTATAGCTTCAGGAACTGGAGTAAGCTCTACAGCTTTAGGAAGTGGTGCTGATACATTAGGTACAATTAGCTTTACAAGTGGTACACCTACTACAACTGATAATGCTTTAGGAATAGTTGATGCAGCTATCAATACAGTTTCGTCTATTCGTTCAAAGCTAGGTGCAAACCAAAACAGACTTGAATACACAATTAAGAACTTAGATAATGCTGCAGAAAACCTACAAGCAGCAGAATCAAGAATCAGAGATACAGATATGGCTAAAGAAATGGTAGAATTCACTAAGCAAAATATTCTACAACAAGCAGCTCAGGCTATGTTAGCACAAGCTAACCAAGCTCCTCAAGGAGTACTTCAATTACTAAGATAATCTAAATAAGAATGGCATGGAAGCCAGAAATAAAACAAAAATCAAGGAGGAATATTAAATGAGAATTAATAACAACCTAATGGCAGTTAACACTCACAGACAATTAGGGATTACTGGTGGATACCAAACAAAATCAATGGAAAAACTATCATCAGGATTAAGAATCAACAGAGCAGGAGATGACGCGGCTGGTCTATCAATCTCTGAAAAAATGAGAAACCA
>JBBAFY010000082.1:0-10285 GCA_041655135.1 Tissierellales bacterium | reverse complement strand
GATATAAGAAGATCTGAAGAACTAGAAGCAAATGGAAAGTATAAGGATTCTATTCACGTTCCAAACGAATTGATTCAAGAAAATCAGGAAGAAGCAGCGAAGTTACTACCTGAAGATAAAAATGCTACATTATTAATACATTGTGCCGTAGGCGGAAGAGCATCTAAGGCAATAGATGTTGCAATAGATAAACTAGGATACAATAATGCATACTACCTAGCTAGTCCTATAATATTTGACGAAGAAGGCAATATTAAAGATTATGTACAGAGAGCTTTAAATCCAGAGCAATTTGAAGCTAAGTTAAAAGAAGAAGGCGTTATTGTCGTAGATATAAGAAGAGATGATGAGCTACAAGAAAGAGGTAAGTATAAGGATTCTATACATGTACCAAATGAGTTAATCAATGAAGATTTAGAAGCAGCTGCAAAATTGCTTCCAGCTGATAAAAATGCTACTATATTAATACATTGTGCTAAGGGTGGAAGAGCTTCAAGTGCTATCGAGAAGGTCGCATATGATTTAGGATATAAAAATGCATATTACCTAAATAGTACAATTTTCTTCAATGCTGAAGGTGAAATTACTGGATATACTGGAGAGGAAGCTCAAGGAGCAACTACTGGTGAAGATGCAGGAGCTGGAGAATGTGGCGGGAACTAAAAAGCAGTGCATTTGCATAGTATAAGATTAGTGTAACAATTGTTTTGACTATCACCTCTAGCTTAGGAAATTATAGCTAGAGGTGATTTTTGGCTTTCCCTATTTAAAAAATAGAGGAAATTAGGCGGTTATAGAGAAAATACAAGGTAGACAAATATTTATATTAATAAAAAATAGGAAAGTTCTACTTTACAATTAAGCAATTTTCGTCAGTTATTTTCAAGAAAAGCTTCCTTATATAAATGTTGTAATGATTTTAGTTGTTAACTTATAGTGGAGGAGAAAACATGGAGAACCTTAAAAATAAAAATGTAATTATAGATATTCAAAATGTAGGTTTAACCTATGAAGCTAAGAAAAATCCAATCAAAGCTATTGAAGACATAAGTCTACAAATTAAAAATGGGGATTTCTTATGCTTATTAGGTCCCTCAGGATGTGGTAAAAGCACCTTGCTAAGAATAATGGCAGGTTATTTAAAACCTACTACTGGAATATGCCATATGCAGGGAAAACCCATCTCAGGTCCCGATTGGAATAGAGGCGTTGTTTTCCAATCTCCTACATTATATCCTTGGATGAGTGTAAGAAAAAATGTAGAGTTCGGACCTAGAATGAAGAACCTTCCAGAAGCTGATATAAAAGGCATAGCAAGACATTATCTAGAACAGGTTGAGCTAATAGACTTTAGCGATAAAGCTACTTACGAGCTTTCAGGAGGCATGAAACAAAGAGTAGCATTGGCCAGGGTCTTAGCTAACGAGCCAGAGGTTATATTAATGGATGAACCCTTTGGTGCACTGGATGCTCTGACAAGAGTAAACATGCAAAAGCTAATTCGAGATATATGGTTAAAGAACAATAACACCATTTTTATGATTACCCATGATATAGACGAGGCGCTGTCCCTAGGAACAAGAGTCCTAGTCATGTCAAAATCTCCTGGGAAAATTCTAAAAGAATATAAACTAGACTTTACCTATAAAGCAATAGAAAATAAATATGGGCGTATTAAAATTGAGGAAGAATATTTGAATATAAAAGAAGATATATTAGTTATGATTAATCGATAGGATGACTATTTTAGTCGAGTTAATGATATTATATTTTTTGACGAGACAGGAGGGCATATCATTAGGCAGGGTGGTAGCAAATAACCCCATTAATATTGAAAAGTTAGAAAAAATGCGCTAAAATAGTTCAATATTTAACTATTTTAAAGGAGGGAATATGATAAAAGGAAGTTACAAAGGAAGTTACAGAGGTTGAATTAATTGATATTACAATTGAATCAATGAGAATTTATATGGCAGTTTCATTATTTTTTGAAGATAAGGTTAAAGCAGTATTCCTTGCAGAACCAGTAGCAGACTTTATAGCAGTAACAGTCACTGGGATAATATTTACAGTTCAGTTTAGAAAGATATTAATTGAATTGAAGTAATAGAACCGACCTTTTAAATTGCTATACAAAACTTCTTCTCTACAAAAAATGACGTAGAGAGAGGGAGTTTTATAAACAACTCCCTTTCTGGATTAGAAGTGCTTTATTTAGTTTATTGCATTCTTTCTAGGTTGTGATTTTGTTTAGATAAAATATCCTTTTTAATTAATAGTCTTATGAGAATCAAAATAGAAACAGTTAATATAAATGTTACGATAATTCCACCTTCAGGTCCAAATGCCCCACCTGTTATCCAAGTTGGACCTGACAGCTTAGTTTTTATAATACTTGCATTACCCAAAATCATACCGCTTACTGGCAATCCTAAAATATTTCCCATAAACCAATTCCAAATAGAGTGTTGTGCAAATATTCCCCACAACCCTTGATCATTTAAGGAATACAAAGCAGCAAATACTCCATAGAGTATTAAGTTAACAATTGATAATAGGTTAATATTAGGATTTATTATATGTAAAAAACCAAAGAAAGCAGAAGAGAGAATAATTGCAGTAGAAACCTTATAGTGTCTTGATAGTACAGGCATCATCCATCCTCGAACAACCACTTCTTCACTTGCTCCTTGAACCATAAAACCGATTAAGAATAGTAAAACTAGACCTATAGTAGAAGTTCCAAGTCCAGTAGTAGTATTAATAGGCTCGGATATGATCTCAGCCCAACCAAATAATAATACAAGTCCAAAATAGAGTAACTGCATTACAATAGCAACTAAGGCACCAATTAGATATTTTTTCAGCTTTTTACTGCCTGTAAGTCCTATGGATGAAAAAGGCCTTTTTTCAATAAGCTTTATGTAAATAAAAAAACTAAATATTACAGTACCTGTAGAAAGAATTAGTGAAACCCACTCAAAAAAAGGATTGCCTTGAATAGTTAAAAGATTCTCTATGGTGCCTGTAGCAAATGCTATAACTGCCAAGAAAATTCCTATAATAAATGTAATTACATAGGTTGGTATGATTTGAACTGCGATTGATATTAGATATATAATAAGCCAGAAGATATATTTTTTGCTTCCAATCTTATCATAGCCTCGTTTTGTAGTTTCATTAAACTGTTCCAAATACGTTTTTTCTTTTCTGAAATAATACAAAAAAATTCCCCCTTAAAAACTTCTTCTGTTAAATTTATCTTATTATGGAAATAACGAGATGATTCTATTATAGTTATTTTATCTACAAAAAGCAATTCATAAATTGACTTAGACAAGAATGAGCAAAAAGGAGTTTTATTCTGTTCATTGTAGAATTAATTCCTTATTTGTTTTAGCAAAGCAAAAACAATAATCTTTCATCTATCTAGTTAAGCAAAAAGTATTTGGGTATAATTATTAGAAGTTGAATCATATATGGGTGAGAATATGATGAGATTTAAAATAAACATGGAAATTAGATTTATAATATCTTTATTATTTGCTAAATTCACCATTTCTCAAGCTGTAGTTATAGAGCTCTTATATTGAATATATTATAGAATATTAAAATAATAAATATAAAATGCTTAGATTAAATAATGAAGAGGAGTTTCAAATAGGTAATAAAATATATATAAAATGGAAATGAGAGAAATATGATGATATTACATGTATAGCACAATTGCCTTCAAAAACAGGTTTTGTAACAAATAAAAGAAAGGATTATCTTGGATAATCCTTTCCTGCATTTACGGTAATTTCATTTTTATTAACAGTCTTTCCACAATGTGGACAGTAATACTTTAGTTCAATATTATGATTACATGAATTATGGGTGAGTTCTTTATAGCATTTATCAAGATGTTTTTTACCCCACAAGATCATGCTATAGAAAATATCATCTAAATCTTTACCACCATCTGTTAGAATATATCTATATCTAGGAGGATGTGACTGGTATAGTACAGGAAATATTAATCCGTCTTCTTCTAAACTCTTTAATCGGCTAGAAAGAAGGTTGCTAGGTATTCCCTCTAGATTCTCTAGTATTGAATTATAAGTGTCGTGACCCTTAGATAATTGACGCAATATAAGTAGAGTCCATTTGTCACCAATAATATTTAAGGTTTGTGCAATGTTACAGGGTAAGTTGTATTGATTCTTCATTTAAAGGACCCCTTTCGTACAGTATTACACATTTTTAATTTGTAGACTTTAATGTTTGTTCTATAACACTTTCCATGATGTCCTTTGTAAGCATTCCAGGAGCGTATCCAACAATATTTCCGTCTTTATTTATCAAAAAAGTAGTAGGTAAGGAAGATATACCATAAAAATTAAAAACTTCACCGGATTCATCAAATACTACAGGAAAGTCTAATTCGTTATCTTCTAAAAACTTGATTATTCCGTCTTTATCTACTTCACGAGTATTCATATTGTTCTCATTTCTTGGATTAGCAACTCCTAAGAATATTACATCGTCATGGTTTTGATTATATTCATTATAGAGTGATTGTATATCTGGCATTTCCTTTCTACAAGGAGGACACCAAGTTGCCCAAAAATTTAAGAATACTACTTTTCCCTTATAATCAGAGAGAGTGTGCTCGTTACCATACTGGTCTATCAATGTAAAGTCAATAATAGGAACATCTTTTGTCTCAGAATCTTTATCAACTTCTATCTGTTCATTATTATCCATATCGGAGGTCTCTGAATCCTCCTTTATTCTTTCTTGCTGACTATCATTGATATCACTGATATCAGTTGAAACAAAAGAATTTAAGTATCCTGATATACCATTCATCCATCCTGTGAAAGTCATAACTCCCATGATAATTAGTATAACCCCTCCCACTTTTACTGTATGCCTCAATAGCTTTTGATGCTTATCTAAAAAGTTTAGAGCTTGGCTAGTAAATAGTCCTAATATCATGAATGGTATAATAAAGCCTATGGCATATAATAATACAAGTAGGTTTCCTGTTAATGAGTTACTTGCACTTGATGCCAGAATAAGTACAGAAGATAGAGCGGGACCAACGCAAGGAGTCCAAGCGAAGCTAAATGTAAAACCCATTATAAATGCAATTAGAGGATTTGTTTTTTTCTTACTTAATCTATAATTAAATCTTCTATCAATATTAAGGAATTTTAATTCAAAAAAACCAAGCTGAAATAAACCCAGAACTATAATTAGTATTCCTGCTAAACGAGTAAACAACAATTGATTACTCTGGAAAAATGAACCTATAGCAGTAAATGACATTCCCAAAATGAAAAATGCAGAGGATATGCCTAATACAAAAAATATAGTATGAAAAAACACTTTTTTTCTATTATAGCTAATACTTCCGTCTTCGCCTATGTCATCTGTATTACCAGCTAAATATCCCATATAGATAGGGATTAGTGGAATTACGCAAGGTGAGAAAAATGATAAAAAACCTTCTAAAAAAACGAGAATAAAGCTGATACTATTAGTTGATATTAATGAGTTAAACACAAGATCACTCCTAAAAACTTTTTTTCATTTTACCATAGAAAGTTTAAAAAATCAAGTAACTATAAAATATAAAGTTACAAACTAATCAAGTAATCATGGAAGTTTTTTGTTTGACGTATTATAATTACATTAATTAATCTATACCTAAATTTACCTAAATTTTGAATGATATATTAAAGATGAGAAATTCAACTAGAGAGCGTAATAATGTCCTTCTTGTCATTTTTCTTTAATTTAATTACAATAGAAGTGGGTGATGAATATGCTAGGAACTGCAAAAGAAAAAAGTGAGATGGAAATTTACCACTTAATACATATGTAGTGGATAGAATTAAATGAGTTATGACAAACAAAAACGTCCACTTTTTCATGTTTTTATTGAATATAATGATTCAAAATGTATCTTGGGGTATATAGTATTGAATTTAAGAGAATTTTAAATAACAAAAGGGAGGACAATATGGTTTGGAAACCGTTTGAACCTGAAAGTAAGTTAATATTATCAGAGAGAATAGTTATAGGGGATATTCCTTGTTTAAGGTATAGACCAAAAGGCAGTAGCGGATTATTACCTACTGTGATCTACTACCATGGATGGCATTCGAGTAAAGAGTATCAAAGATTTAAGGGGAATGTGCTTGCAGCTTATGGTTATCAAGTTATCATTCCTGATGCAATTTATCATGGTGAAAGAAATCCTATTAGTTATGATGAGCCAGGTGCATTTGAAAAGTACTTTTGGGATATAGTTTTTCAAAACACCGAAGAATCACAATTTTTAATTGAAAATATAATAGATAATTATGAAGCTGATCCAAATAGGATAGGAGTCATGGGGAACTCAATGGGGGGCTTTAGCGCATCAGGTGTATTCATAAAGAATACTAATTTGAAATGCATGGTAAATACAAATGGCTCTTGTGCTTGGGTAAAAGCAGAGGAGATATTTAGGAAAATTGTAAATATGCCTTCTATTGATGAAGAAAGAATAAAAGAGCTTTCTGTATATGACCCAATGTATAATAATGAAAAATTAAAAGAAAGACCTATACTTATGCTTCATGGAGATAGAGATTCAAGTGTACCTATAGATTGTCAGAGAGAGTTCTATAAGGAAATGGCACCTTCGTATAGTGAAAATCCAGAAAAATTAAAACTTGTAGAGATTCCAAGAATGGATCATTATATAAGTACTGGTATGTTTGAAGCAGCTATTGAGTGGTTTAAAAAATACTTGTAGAGTAAAAAAATACACATATCAGGAGGCTATAAAATGAAATTTTGTTGGTGTACAATATCTGTTAAAAATATGGAGGAATCCTTAAAGTTTTACAAGGAAATTGTAGGTCTTAAAGAAAGCAGGAGATTTCAAGCTGGACCAGGAAGTGAAATTGTTTTCTTAGGGGAAGGAGAAACACAAATCGAGCTAATACATAATGAAAACAAGGAAGAAGTCAATATTGGTCTAGACATCTCATTAGGATTTGAGGTGGATTCACTTGATGAAATGATGAAATTTGCAAAAGAAAAAGGCCTTGATATTCACAGTGGCCCATTTCAACCTAATCCACATACAAAATTTTTCTTTGTATTAGATCCAAATGGATTAAGAATTCAATTTATTGAATCTAATTAGACCATGTATGATAAATTGAAGTCTTTATAAATAAATAAGGCAGGTGAATTCCATGAAAATTGGAATGAGAAATCCTTGCCTAATAATGAAAATAAGTGCTAGAATTAGTTTCAAAAGATAGATATACCATAGACCTGGACTTAACCTTCATTAACAAGAGAGATAATAATATATTGAGATAAAGATTAATCGAAAGGGGAGGCTTTATTGAAAGTACTAATGACATTTGATTTTGGTACTGAAAATATGAATAAGGTAAGGGAACTTGGATATGAAGTTATATTACAAAGTGAGAAAGAGCTATGTTTTTCTGAGGAATTAGCTGATACAGATGTAATAGTATGTTATAACCCGTTTAAAACATTAGATATATCCAAGCTTTCAAGATTAAAACTTATACAGTTATCTAGTGTAGGAATTGATCAAGTACCTATAGAGGTTCTCAGAGAAAAGAACATTACATTAACAAACAATAAAGGTGGATATAGTGTACCTATTGGCGAATGGATTGTGTTAAAGCTACTAGAAATGCTTAAGAACAGCAAATCCTTTTACCAAAAACAATTTGAAAAACGGTGGAAGGTAGATACATCTTTATTAGAGTTATATGGAAAAACAATTGGCTTTATAGGAACAGGTAGCATCGCTACAAAAGCTGCTAAAAGGCTAAAGGGGTTTGAGGTGAACATATTAGGTGTCAATACCTCAGGAACAGATACTGAATACTTTGACAAATGTTATAGTATAGATAATATAAATGATATGATAAGGAGCTGTGATGCAATAGTTGTATCTATACCATATACAGAGAAAACTCATCACTTAATAAATCATGAAGTATTTCAGGAAATGAAGGATGGGGTATATGTAGTTAATATTGCAAGAGGTAGTATCATAGATGAAAAGGTAATGATAGAAAATCTCAATAATGGTAAGCTCAAAGGCGCAGCATTAGATGTGTTTGAGAGGGAGCCAATGGATGCAGATAATCCACTTTGGGAAAACGAAAATGTAATAGTTACACCACATAACTCATGGATGTCTGAAATGGGAAATGTTAGAAGGTTCAATATAATTTATGAGAATCTTAAAAGGTATAAATTAGGTGAAAAATTACTAAATGTAGTGGATTTTAATAAAGGCTATTAGAATAAGAGGCAGTTCTTCTATGTCATACAAATGACTAGGAAGAACTGCTTTTTTATAGTGCTATGGATAGTTTTTACATTATAAGCACATAGATTAATGTAAAAATCAAATATTTTACTTAGATTTTACATACACCACATACTGATTTAACAAACCAGGTGTAAAGTTATTATTGTAAGATAAAAAAATTATTTAGGAGTGTGGTTATTGTGAAGAAAATAAAATTACTTAGCTTAATATTAGTTGTTGTCTTAGCTTCATTAGCATTTGTAGGATGTACAGGTTCTGATGATAATAAAGCACCAAATAATGTTCAAGATGGTAAGCAAAATGAAAGTTCATTAAAAGGAACTGTAAATATTATAGGATCTACTTCCGTACAACCTTTATCACAAGAATTAGCTGATGTTTTTGCAAGTGTTGAAACAGGAATTCAGATTGATATACAAGGTGTAGGTTCAACAGCAGGTGTAAAATCTGCTAATGATGGGACAGCAGATATTGGAACTGCTTCTCGTGAGCTTAAAGCAGAAGAAAAAGAATGGGGATTAACTGAACATGTTATAGCAAGAGATGGTATAGCAATTGCAGTTCATCCAAATAATACAGTATCAGATTTAACTACAGACCAAGCTGCTAAAATATTCAAAGGTGAAATCACTAACTGGAAAGAAGTTGGAGGAGCAGATAAAGAAATCATAGTTGTGAGCCGTGAAGCTGGATCAGGTACTAGAGGAGCTTTTGACGAAATATTAAAAATTGAAGATACACTAAGTGAAAAAGCTTTAGTTGCGGAAGGAAATGGTGCTGTAAAACAAAATATAGCTACTAAAGAAACTGCTATAGGATATGTTTCCCTTGGATATATAGATGAATCAATAAAACCAGTTAAAATAGATGGTGTAGAGCCAACAGTTGAAACTATACAATCAAATGAGTATCCAGTTGCTAGACCATTCTTAATGTTAACAAAGGGTGAACTAAAGCCAGAAGTTAAAGCTTTTATAGATTTCATTATGAGTAGTGAAGGACAAAAAATAGTTGGTGAAGGATATATACCAGTAAAATAGAGAAAAAATATTTATGCCCCCTTTTTGACCATGACTAGACTCCATTTTAAGAACTTTGGAGTCTGTCTTTTGTTTTTATTTCTTGCCTTTCTAACATGAAAATAAAGAGGTGATTAGATGAAATTACGCAGTAAATCAAGAGTTAGTAGTGAAAAATTAATTGAAAGTTTCTTCTTTATAAGTGCCTTTGTTTCTGTCTTATCTGTGGCGATAATTACTATATACATTTTTGCCAAAGGCATTCCTGCAATAATTACAATAGGGCTAGGAGACTTTGTTTTAGGGAAGGTATGGAAGCCTATGCAGGATGTCTTCGGCATATTTCCTATGATCATTGGTTCTATATTAGCTACTATAGGAGCTATAGTAATAGGCGTTCCTATAGGAGTGTTAACTTCTGTGTTTTTAGCTGAACTTGCACCAAAAAGGATTGCTAAGATAGTTCAGCCAGCAGTTGAGTTGTTAGCGGGTATTCCATCAGTAGTATATGGTTTCTTTGGATTAGTAGTTATTGTACCACTGATAAGTAATTATTTAGGCGGTCCAGGAAACAGTTTGCTAGCTGTTAACATAATGCTAGGTATAATGATATTGCCAACTATAGTTAATATTTCGGTAACATCAATTCGTGCTGTACCTACTGATTATAAGGAAGCTTCTTTAGCCATGGGTGCATCACATATACAAACAATCTTTAAAGTAATACTACCTGCTGCTCGCTCAGGAATTCTTACAGGAATAGTTTTAGGAATAGGAAGAGCAATAGGTGAAACAATGGCGGTTATTTTAGTAGCAGGAAATACTCCTGCTGTTCCAGATTCAATTCTAGCACCTATTCGTACTTTAACAGCAAACATTGCTATGGAAATGTCCTATG